>CAZDMY010000080.1:0-3601 GCA_964506405.1 uncultured Dehalococcoidia bacterium
GGCGGGGAACAATGTCCTTGATGCTTTACTGGCTGGCGCTTATCCTGATCCTCGGCACCGCCATAACCGGCATCTGCATGCGGATCTGGTGGAAGGTCGACGTGGTCGCGGTGAAGGAGCTGGCCTTGAGCGTGCTTCGTTTCAGCCCGGATGCGCCGGATGGCATCGGCTGGCTGTTTTACGCCCACCTGACATTTGTATCGGTACTGCTGGCGTACTTCCCTTTCAGCAAGATGATGCATGCCGGCGGTATCTTTTTCAGTCCCACACGAAACCTGGCCAGTAATAGTCGCGTCAAGAGACACGTCAATCCCTGGGATTATCCCGTCAAAGTCCATACATATGAAGAATATGAAGACGAGTTCCGTGACAAGATGATAGCCGCCGGGATGCCCGTAGAGAAGGAGCAATAAATTGACGGAAGAAGTCGCAAGTCCCGAAGAACTTATTCAAATAGACTACACTCCCAAAAAACATGATCTCTTCAGCCCTAATCTGGAGTTTCGGGAAGGAACCTGGTGCTATCCCGCTAACCCGAAGCGGATGGAACACCTGGGGCTTCCATACCCGAGAGCATGGAGCCCGAAAGATCCCGATTGGCAATTGCCGGAGAACTGGAAAGAGATCATCCTGAAGGGTTTTGAAGAACGCTTGAACCGGTATCGTTCGCTCCGCACTTACCTCGATATCTGCGTACGGTGCGGCGCTTGTGCCGACAAGTGCCACTTCTATCTCGGTTCGGGTGACCCCAAGAATATGCCGGTTGCACGCACAGAGCTCATGCGATCAATATACAGGCGGTATTTCACTGTTGGGGGCAAGCTCCTCGGCAGCGCGGCCGGCGCACGGGATCTTACTGAAGATGTGCTGAAAGAGTGGTTCTATTACTATTACCAGTGCACCGAATGCCGCCGGTGTTCGGTATTCTGTCCCTATGGTATCGATACGTGTGAGATCACCATGATGGGCCGGGAACTGCTCAACCTGGTAGGCTTGAACATCAACTGGATTGTAGAGCCGGTTTCAAATTCGTTTCGAACTGGAAACCACCTTGGTATCCCACCGCATGCCTTCCAGGACACCGTGGACTTTGCGATTGACGACCTGGAAGAGGTTATTGGCTTCAGGGTTGAAGCCCCTGTGAACCGCAAAGGTGCGGAGATACTCTTCGTGATGCCCTCCGCGGATTACTTCGCTCAGCCACACTGGTTCACGTTCCTCGGATACCTGTCGCTTTTTCACGAGATCGGGCTGGATTACACCATGAGCTCGCTGGCCGCCGAGGGCGGTAACTTTGGTTTGTTCCACTCTTTCGAATCTCAAAAGAGGCTGAATGCCAAAATCTACGGAGAAGCCAAGCGTTTAGGAGTGAAATGGATCCTGGGCGGAGAGTGCGGTCATATGTGGCGGGTAATCAACCAGAACATGGATACGCTCAGCGGGCCGGCACCGGATAGCCTGGAAGTGCCCAAATCACCCATCACGGGCACCGTTTTCGAAAACGCCCGGGCAACCAAGATGACCCACATCTGTGAATTCACCGCCGACCTGATTTACCACAATAAGATCAAGTTGGATAAAAGCCGTAACGATCACTGGAAGATCACTTTCCACGATTCCTGCAATACAGCCCGCAGCATGGGCATCTTGGAGGAACCCCGTTACATTCTCAACCAGACCTGTAATTACTTCTACGATATGCCGGAAAACACCATTAAGGAAAAGACCTTCTGCTGCGGCAGTGGCGCGGGCCTCGGGTCGGATGAAAACATGGAGATGCGAATGCGGGGCGGGCTCCCCAGGGCCAATGCAGTGAAATACGTTCACGACAAGCACGATGTCAACATTCTGACCTGCATCTGCGCCATCGACAAAGCCAGTTTCCCCCACTTGCTCGAGTATTGGGTACCGGGGGTGGAAACCGGCGGTGTTCATGAGATGGTAGGCAACGCTCTCATTATGAAAGATGAAACCAAACCCAGGGAAGTCGATATGAGGGGAGACCCCCTTCTCAATGTAGAACCTGCTGAAGGGGAGGAAAGCTAATGTACGATAAGGAAAAAGTATTGCTGGGAATCGTTATCTTCCTGGCTTTGTTTACACTCCCCATCTGGTACAGCCAGATCACCGGCGACGCCGATGCCGAACCGTATGTCGAAATTGCACCGGAGGCAGGTGCCCAGTGTGTTGAATCGGCCGATTATATGCGGGCGAAACACATGGACCTGCTGGACGAATGGAGAGAGGATGTTGTTCGCGGTGCGGACCGAGAATACGAATCCGATACGTATCCCGGCGTAATCTATGACAAAAGCCTTACGGATACCTGCCTCGAACAATGCCACACCAACAAGAGCGAATTCTGTGACTCATGCCATGGCTATGTGGACGTCCGCCCCAAATGCTGGGAATGCCACAATATCGTGGAGGGAGACTAACCGATGGAAGTGACACGACGTGATTTTCTCAAGATGGCCGGGCTCGCCTCCGCCGGCGCTGTGGTAACCGCTTCTTCGGGCGGTCTGCTGGCCGGGTGCAGTCCGCTCGTGGGGATGGAAAACCCGGAACTCAATAAGACCAACCTGGGAATGCTTTTTATTCCGAGCCGCTGCGAATATGAAGAGGGATGCCGTGAATGTGTTAACGCCTGTCATGGCCAGCACAACGTTCCTGATCATAGAAACAAAGATCATGAGATCAAATGGATATGGAAAACGGAGTTTCATAACGCGTTTCCCGGGTATCATGAGAATCATATACTAAACGAAAAGATGCACCATTCACCGTTTCTGGTGATGTGCAATCACTGCGCCAATCCTGCCTGTGTTCGGGTTTGCCCCACACAAGCGACTTTCAGGCGCAAAGATGGTTTGGTGCTGATGGACTATCACCGGTGCATCGGATGTCGATTCTGTGTGGCGGCATGTCCTTACGGCGCTCGAAGTTTCAATTTTAAGGATCCTCGGGAAGGATTGCCGGATGAAGTTGAGAATCCGAATTTCCCCACCCGGACCAAGGGTGTGGTAGAAAAATGCAACTTTTGTTCGGATCGCGATATTCACGGCCAGTTCGGCCCGAAAAAGTTACCCTATTGCGTCGAGGCCTGTATGCAAAGGAAAGGGGTTGAACACAAGGAGTCTGCATTGGTATTTGGGGACCTCGATGATGAGAATTCGGATATTAATGAAGTCTTAAAGAGTGCTCCGAGCCTTGGCTTAATCCCCCTGAGGCGCAATGAGGGTGCAGGAACCAATCCAAAGGTCTATTATCTCGTGTAAGGATGCAGCTATGATAGAGAAAGTATTTTCGGGAAGCAGGACCTACTGGCTATGGCTGGGTTTTCTGGCCACGCTCACCGGCCTCGGTGTTATCTTTTACGTTGATCAGCTCTGGCATGGATTGCAGATCACAGGTATGAACCGGGATGTTACCTGGGGATTCTACTTGGCCAACTTCACCTTTTTCGTTGGTGTAGCGGCTTCCGGTGTAATGCTGGTCCTGCCGTATTACCTGCATGATCAGAAGGAATTCGGGAAGATCGTCATCCTCGGTGAGTTCCTGGCAATCGTCGCCTGTGCCATGTGCATCACTTTTGTGACCA
>CAZDMY010000080.1:3611-9740 GCA_964506405.1 uncultured Dehalococcoidia bacterium
CTGGTCAATCTGTTCCTGCATCCCAGTATAAATTCAATTCTATTTTTCGATATCGTAGTATTAACAGGATATCTATTGATCAATCTGGTGGTAGGCTGGTCGGTCCTTGATTCAGAAAAGAAAGGTGAAAAGCCCAGAAAGTTTATCAAGCCGTTAATCTACATTTCCATTCCCTGGGCAGCCAGTATCCACACGGTAACAGCATTCATTTACGCTGGTCTGGCAGCAAGACCCTTCTGGCTCTCAGCCATTATGGCCCCCCGCTTTCTGGCCACTGCTTTTGCAGCCGGTCCGGCACTGTTAATTATCATCTGCCTGATCCTGCGTAAATACTCGGATTTCGATCCCGGAAAAGTCGCTATCAAGAAACTATCGACCATCGTCACGTATGCGACAATCGCAGGGTTCTTCTTCCTCTTATGTGAATTCTTTACGGCGTTCTATTCAGGCGGACCCCACCATACAACCACGTGGAAGTACCTCATGTTTGGCGAAGGGGGTAGCGGCCTTCAGCCTTATATGTGGGCTGTGTTGATTATGACAGCATCTGCGATCGCATTAATGGTCTACCCCAAGACACGAAACCGCTATGATACGCTGGCATTCGCCTGTTTCCTGATATTCTTTTCTACATGGATCGATAAGGGCTTGCTCCTGGTGATTCCCGGCTTTATCCCGAATCCGTTGCACGAGTTCACCCAATACTGGCCCACTGCTAAGGAGTTCATAATCACATTCGGGGTTTGGGGGCTTGGCTTCCTGGTACTGACATTGCTATACAAGGTGGCTGTTTCGGTCAAACTTGAAGTAGGTGATCAGGAAATAGAACACTAGGTCCGCATCATAACAAAAGATAATTCGAAGCCCGTTCGCACTCAAGTTGAATTGAAATGCGGACGGGCTTTTTCTTATCCCTTTATCAGATAAGCTCCTTAATTAATCCAGCCCTGGAGGCTGTGTCATAATGTCATCGCGAGGAGTTCTTCCAAAACGAACGACGCGGCGATCTCCCAGTTTCAAGGAGATTACCTCGCCCGCCGTGGCGCACTCGCAATGACAAAGTAGAAATAGAGGTTTATGAGTTGTGACACAGCCAACCCCGATCGGGAATCCAGTTCCTCCTATGTCATTCCCGACCTCCCCACCCCCTGGATACCGGATCGAGTCCGGCATGACACGAACGAGGGGCGGGAGTCCAGTTTAGTTGCCTGGTTTGCTGGTAGATTGTTGGATAGTCGATAGCCGTCAGTCGATAGTGCCGAAAGCTGAGAGCTGTTAGCTGAAAGCCTTCTTACGAATGACTGAAGACTAAAGGCTTGAACTCTTGACTCGCAACGTGTGACTAAAGACCAGGAAGAGAAAATCCACCCATTACCCTGATATGGGCTCTTGACACGGTAATATATGTGTATTATTATAGCTATATATGCACATGATGGAGACCGCTGTTTATGAGAACCATTCAAATGACCCTCGATGAAAGCCTTGTGGAATCCGTTGATAAAGTTGTCAAGGAACTCAACACAACCCGGTCGGCTTTTACTCGCAACGCACTTAAGGATGCACTCAATCGGGTGAAAACAGAGCAGCTTGAGGCAAAGCATCGGAAAGGTTATGAGAAAAACCCGGTATCCGAAGAAGAGTTTGGGGGTTGGGAAAACGAACAGGATTGGGGCACCTGGTGAAACGCGGTGAAATCAGGTGGTACAAGTTCAAACCCCCTGATAAGAAAAGGCCTGTACTGATTTTGACCCGGGATTCTATTCTCGAATATTTGGGGGAAGTCACGGTTGCTCCCATAACATCGACAATCAGAGACATCCCCAGCGAGATTTATTTAAGTACAAACGACGGCATGCCACACGATTGCGCCATCAATTTCGATCACATTCAGACAGTATCCAAAAACAAGATTGGGCCACTTATCACTACCCTATCATCAACCAAGTTACAACAGGCCAGGGATGCTATCCTTTTTGCTTTGAATCTCTAGACTATGGTAACAGGATAGCACAAGGCGTGTCTGCACAAATGTCAAATTCCAAAGCTCAAATGACAAATGAAAAAATGCCCACAGAGACACAGAGATCAAGAGTCAATACCCGAGAGCGGTGAGATCCATGGCTATTGAATGCGCGCCTTCTTAACGTAGTCCCCGATCGTTAGGACAGGGTTCTGAAAGCTGATCGCTGACGGCTGAAAGCCGACCGCTGCATATCAAATGCCAAATGAGCTTTCAAATATCTCTTAGTCTCCACCATCTCGAGCACGGGGGCAGGCTCTTTACTAAAAGGAGATAACACTCCTTACCCTGCCTGGACATGACCTTCACTCGGAAACCGAAACCAGTTCCCGCGTTTCGACACCTTCCCAACTCGCTTCGTCCACTACCTTGACCAGCATCGGATAATCACCTTCAGCCGACCACCATTCGGTGGTAGTTTCCCCGGATTCATTACTATTAACAACCCGATAGCAACTGTAGGTACCTGCCGGCACCGTGACCTCTTCCATACCTGTTACCACAACGTCCATCGAAGTGGTAACAGGTTCCCCCATACTGGGAGTGCTGACACTTTCATAAGACCACGTTTTTCCTTCCGCAAGAGGGAATCCATAATCGCCCTCATATGAAAAGGTGGTATCGGTGGAGACAAGGAATCCCATAGCCTTATTGGAAGATTCGGCTTTCACCGGTTGGCCGGTTTGCTTATCGGCCCACGTTTTCAATGCTGTCACGCTCATGTTCATGCTCATGTTCATAACCTCTATCACCATCACCCGTTGGGGTTCTTTATCGAAGGAGACTTCCATGACATGGCAATCGACTCCATCAATGGTTTCTTCACCAACTGTAGACAGGGTCCAAACCGTGTCATCTGTGACGCCTTCTGCCTCATAGTGCACATTGTAGACAGCAGTGCTGGCGCGGTCACCGGTTGCCGGTTCGGTGGGCGAGGGACTCAATGTAGGAGAAGGGCTCGCAGTCGGTTCCGGTGAGGGTGAAGGCTGCGTAGTCGGACCGGGAGTGGTATCATCTATATCGACTCTTTCCAGCAGATGCGAAATCGTCCACTCGTTGGATATGAATTCAATTGCCTCCGAGAACAATGGTTCCGGGACCTCTGCTCGCATGTTTTCGATCACCTTTTCCACTGTCAGTTCTTCGTCGGACATCTGGATAATGGCCTCGTCCATATCGGCATCGAACAAAATGCACTTGGGTTGGCCTTCCCCGTTTGTCCAGGGATGCCATTGCGGAAGAGAATTCCCATTCGGATCTCCCGTTCGGGCAAACCGGGCCACATATTTCATCATAGCATCCGTAAGCGCTTCCCTGCCGGCGCGGTTCTCTTCGGTGAATACCCAGTTCGTCATAATAACGTTAAAGCTGGGGTTTCCCAGGAAAAAGGGGTTATCCAGCGAATGGGCGGCTCCGATCGTCAAATCGTATGGTTCCGGTATCGGGCTGCTGCCGTCCTCCTGATAAGCGCCCCAGTTAAACTGATAGGCATATACATCAGGCTGGCTATCATAGGAGGTTATTTTCCGGCATACATCATCCACCCCGTTCACTTTCCACAAATCACTTCCGTAGGAAGCCACGGCTTGATACAGCGCTTCATCCTGGACCATTTCTTCATTCATAAAGAGGAACATCTTCAGTTCTTCTTTGGTACTGCCGATCATGATGGGCACTTTATTGGGGTAGGTTCCATTCGTGAAGGAACCAGTGCCTTCAGAAACGATCACACTACCATCAGTGAAAATAAAGGGGGAGTCGACCATACCGAATCCCCGCTGGTCATAGCAGCCCATGATATCATCAGGTGTCTTCGAGCGCAAATAGGCTTGAATATCGGCATCAGACATATTTCTAAGATATGCCTCGGCTTCTGCAAGATCAGAAACCGTGCTGTCGTTGACTAACAACCTTGCGAGTACGATGTCCGCACTTGCTTGGCCGTATTCGACACTCTCTGAAGCCTGCATGCCACTTTGCAGCAAAGCGCTATGGAAGAGGCCTTCCGCAACTGGGGACATCAGCAAGGAAAAGATGTTCACTGCGCCCGCGGATTCACCGGTGACGATCACCCGGTCGGGATCCCCTCCAAACGCCTCAATATTTCCTTGAATCCATTCGAGTGATTTAATAATGTCGAGTGTACCGTAGTTACCCGAATCATCGAGCGCATCACCGGTTCTGAGCGCCGGGTGGGTGAACCAGCCAAACGGCCCCAGCCGATAGTTCATGGAAACGAACACCATATCGGATTTGCCGGCAACGGAGGCCCCCATATAGGTGGGTGTCTGATTGGCCGAACCGATGGCATTCCCCCCACCATGTATCCACACATATACGGGCAGATTGGTCTCCTCTGTCCGAGGTCGCCAGACATTCAGATACAGGCAATCCTCATTACCCCACACTTCCTTTCCCTCCAGTGCGTCGTACTGAATGCACATCTCGCAAAACTCTTCATTTTCGAGGACGCCTTCCCAGGATTGAGGGTCGCGAGGGGCCTTCCAGCGCAGTTCGCCGACCGGAGGCCGGGCATAAGGGATTGCTTTCCAGACCCAGGTATTGGATTCATCTTCAAAGCCTTTCACTTCCCCAAATACCGTTTCCACCTGCGGATCACCGGTCCACAAAGGCAGAACTTTTGTTGGGGGTGGCTCGATCGTCGGTAAAGGACTGGCTGATGGTAATGGGCTCGTTTGTGGCGAAGATGTATCTTCACCGGATGAACACGCGCCAATTGCCAGTAACAGCATAACCAGTCCGGCAACCAGGACAAAAACGATATGCTTCCAGTTTTTCATTTACTTCCCTCCTATCTACCAAAAATTCGCTATTCTCCTTACCTGGAACAGACAACTATATCAGGTTGGTGATAAAATACACAAATGCCATCACGCGTCCCGTGTTCTCCTTCTGGACATTATAACAGAGTAAAGAAAAATAGCCACAGGTACAGAAAACAGGAGAATAATAAGAAAGTACCCCCCTGTTCCCATATCCGTTAAACGCGTAAAAAAGGTTTTCTCTTCCTGCTTATCAGGATCGAACATATAGGGTATCACCTCCCCCATCAACTGAAGCGCTTGAGCGTTGGCTTCTTCATATGATCCAGTGGGTGGCGCGATTGCAGAAACACGAAGCATGCTGATATTGTTGCTGGTGATCTTTTTGTCTTTGATATACATATATAAAACAACTCTTCGATCCGCCTTTTCCTGATCTGAGATTATTAGTTTCTTGACTGATATCTCCCCATACTGAGGGGATTTCCCACCTTCTTTTGCCCATCCAGGGAGATCTTCGAAGTTGAGATCGTACCATTTATCGACCCAGGTGGTGTCCTTAACATATAGAATATCCTTTGTTTCCTCTTCGATTTCATACCCCAGAGCTGGATAGCAAACCGTAGGGGGATGAAAGCTGGTTTTGCTAACGCTCTGCATCAAAAGAAGGAAAACCGGTTGAAAGGGATTCTCCAGATGATATGCCCGTTTTATCAGCGTGTTTGCCCCCAATTGCTCTTTCAAACCTTCAGTATCTTCGTCCCTGCCTTGCCAATCGCCAATCAAATATGGAAAATCATCCAGCTTTTCTTGTTCACTCAAGTCGACTTTGACCCTTATAGGTTGTGCATCATTCGAATATGCAGCTAACTCTGTATCAATAAAACTGATAGTAGATGAAAAAAGATGGGGGCCGGATACCAGAAACACAATCACCAAAGCGAGAACCATAAAGGCAACAAACGTTAATATTCCCGAACTTTTTCTTACTGTTGCCATTGGATAATTGATCTCTACTGTTATAGCGTATTCTTAGTTTACGTGCTTGGAAACACGGGCGCAAGTTCACCGAAGGATTTATGATATAGTGTGAGTTGATATGGTTGATCTTCCTTTGAATGCAAATCAAGTTTCCACTAATGTGGTTGTGAATCTTCCCTGTGAAAAAGCCTGGGGATTGCTAAGAGACCTCTCGCTGGCGCACAACTACGTACCGGGCGTGGTGCAGGTCCAGATTACCACATCCAGAAAAGAGGGGGAGGGAGCCAGTCGTCGCGTTTACCAGAGTAAAACGAATTATATAAATGAAACGGTTGAAGAATG
>CAZDMY010000081.1:0-1615 GCA_964506405.1 uncultured Dehalococcoidia bacterium
GATAACGGCCCGGCCCTGCCGCCTGTACCGGAAATCCTACCATTCGTGTTACTGGGAATTGGCTTACTGGCAGTGGGTGGTTTTATTATGTATCGCAGGAACCGACAGAACGCCAGGCTGATTGCGGCGGTTTAGACTCAGTAATGATAGTAAGGGATCTTGCGGACTTGTTAAGGAATACCAGGGCAAATGAGTTTTATCAAGCAGCATACTCGGCTTGCCCTGGTAACGGGGCTGGTGTTTCTCACCATCGTAGTAGTAGCCCTGATGGCAAGTCCGCAGGATTTTCTTACTGACGTCTATTTCATCGATACCGAGCTTTCAGAAAACTCGGAAAGCAGGATTGCAGTAGATGTCAAATGGGATCTAAGTCGAGAACAGGCACTCAATCAGTTTCCCTATCAGATTGGCGAATGGAACGGATCTGATGAAGATACAATGGGCCTCAAGGAGTCACTGGGCGCGACCACTGTCATCAAGAGAGCCTATACCCGAGGTGGCGAATTCAAGCCTGTCTATCTCCTCCTGATGCAGAGTGAATCGCTGGCAAGCTTCCATCCACCCACCGTCTGTTATCCAGCCATTGGTTATGATATCAAGGAAGAATCGAAAGACATTGTACAAGTTTCTGATATCTCATGGCTGGATACCGATCCATTCAAAGCGGTACCCGTATGGGCAAAGGGAAACCCCGACCTGGAAATTGAAACAGGCAAAATATCGGTCAAGAAGCTTATAGTTGAGAACGAAAGCAACAGGGACCGCAGGGTTGTTCTGTATTTTTATGTAAAGGAAAGTAATGTATCCAGCAATACCATTAGTATGTTGAGGATATCATCGCCTGTAAGTCATTTGCATACGGATGAAGACGCATTGATCCTTTGTAAAACACTAATGAGTGAGGTAATCCCCAGGCTCTTTGATCCGGGACAAACGGACAATGAAATACTTTACAGCTACCTGTCACGAATGGGGTTAGCTGGATACGTGTTTATTACAATCCTTGTTTGCGTACCTCTTGCGATCGTAGCAGTACCCCTGATTATCGAATTCAGGAAACACAGGCCATCTTTACCTGCCAATTGCAAGAACCCCGAACACATCAGCCTTTCTTGCCAATAACTGAAATCCCTTCTAATGCAATATCATCTGTTGCGTTTCATTTTCAAAAAATGTGAACAGATTGGCCGACCTGGCTGTTAGCCCCTTTTACCATCACCGGCACCGTGGGACTAAGGCAATCAGACAATCCCTTTGGTTCCCAATAAGATTTAACAACTTGTTAAAGTAATTTTCAGAGGTCGTTAATCTTCCAGTGATAGCATGGGGATAGATATGGGAAAAACACATTCCCTCCAAAATGGGGGAACAAATACGTCCCCCGCCGGCCATATGTGTATGCTCACCAGTGCCAATGCTTATATATCGTTACCATAGCAACTCGTAACAAGGGAGGGAAAAGATTTGAACATCCAGAGAATCCTCACGAGCACTTTGATTTTATTGCTTTTGGGCGGTGTCATGGTAAATTCAGGGTCCATATCATCGGCTGACCCGCCAGCCGGTTACTCCGCATCACTGATTTTAAATACCCCGGTAACAAAGATACAGGTAG
>CAZDMY010000081.1:1625-9650 GCA_964506405.1 uncultured Dehalococcoidia bacterium
GTCATGATTGATGTTGATAGCGGCACCATGACGGGCGCAGCTCAGTGCGCCATAACTTACGATCCGGCGGTTGTTCAGATAAATACCTCAGATAATGGCGGTTTTGAAACAGGGACGTACTATCACCAGTGGGCTTCCAGTAACGATGCCATGGTAATGAATATGCCAACCGGTGTTGTCGATAACCTTCATGGAGAAGTAAGCACAAACGGTATCTTTCTGGCCGGGGGTCCCGTAGGCGAGGGCCCGACGGGCAGCGGTACATTGATGACCTATCACTTTTGTGCTATTGGGGCCGGGAATGCCCATATTCAATTGGGGCCGTCTATAGATCAGAAGGTCAAAAACTCAACTACGGGATACGATATCACACCTTTGTATCTTGGTACCGGAAGTGAGGGAGACGTGATCGTTGAAACCACTGGTCCACAGCCGGACTTAGAGATATCGATTGACGAGATCACCAGTCCCACCATTACCTTCACCGTATTAAATTCAGGTTCGGCTTCGGCTCCGGCCAGCATCGCCCAAATCACAGTCAACGGCCTTAACCCGCAAACGGTAGCGATTTCATCTCTTGAAGCAGGTGCTAACGAACAGCACAGCGTACCCGTAACACATCAGGGAAATGAGCCTATCGTGATATGCGCCGACACTAATAATGAAATTGCGGAAAAGGATGAACATAATAACTGTTGGTTCAGTGCCTCTTTGCTGATGAATCCTTCCGCGATGCAGGTGGAAGTAAACGACACATTCGAAGTTGATGTGCTGATCACCAGCAATGGAACAATGACAGGGGCGGCCCAGTGTTCCTTGAACTATGATCCTGCCGTTGTAGAATGCATTTCTTTTGAAACCGGTGGGTTTTATTCTGACTGGGCAGCCGCAAATGGGGCAAGTGTAATGAATCTACCGGTTGGTGTAATCGATAATGTAGCTGGAGAAGTACGTACCAATGGTATATTTGTGGCAGGCGGGCCGGTTGGAAAAGGGCCTGTAGGAAGCGGGGTACTGGTGACCTATCATTTCGAAGCCATAGGACCGGGTTTTTCCGATATTCGTTTTGGACCGGCCCAATTACAGAAGGTGGCAGATGCTGTTAAAGGGAAATCTCTTGGTCTTTACCTCGGTAATGGTTCCGAAGGCAATGTACTTGTCGGCTCAATTCCCGGGCCGGATTTAACCGTCAGTTTGGATGTGGTTTCAGATACCGAAGCCAGTTTCACGATTACCAACATTGGTAATAATCCAGGTACTGCTTCTCAAAGCGTTGCCGAAGTTATTGTGGCTGGTTTCGTCGCTGGGCAAATCAATGTTCCGGACCTTGGCGTGGGAGTAAGCCGGCAATACCAGATACCGATTTCACCAAAAGAAGGGGAAACCGTTCGTGTATGTGTCGACGTGACGGATTTCGTAACTGAATTGAACGAAAACAATAACTGTGACTCCATGATGTATGGATCCAGTTCGACCCTGATTGGAGGCAATATATTACCATTTATATCTATCGAAGTTCCCGATAGTTTCACCGGCTGGGAGTTAAAACCAGGCACGAATTGTCTGACCCTGACTCGTAACCAGGGAATTGATCCGGCCCTACAGGTTATGTCTAATGCTCAATTCCAGGTGTCAGTGGGTGATCTGGACCCTTTGACGTCAGGATACATGACGGAGTGGGATGGTTCATCGTATCAGAGCAGAAAACTAGCCAATCCACTAATAATGAATACCGGAAAGTGCGGATCTGAAATCGTGCTAGGTGACCTTACGAGTAGCTCACAAATAATAGTGAATGATACTGATTGCAGCCAGAGCAATGGGGGCGCGGACTACGAATTGTCTGTCACCCAGTTTGTAGAACTCGAAGATGACGTCCTGCCATCAGGAAGCAGTTATCAGCTGGTAATCACCTTTCAAGGTACCGTTATCGGTTCGTGTATGTAAACATACGGCATCAGTCTCTGGTATAACTATAGATTCAAATGAAGCATTTACCAAAGGGAGGGAATCCTGAACGAATCAGTACGTGTATGGTCTTTAGCATATGGTTGCTCTTTTCCCTTGTTATGGCAGCTTACTGTTTCGCATCCCAACCTGCTCAGGCAAGAACTATGATGACAGTTGACGGCGCCTATATCGACCTTTCGGTAAATCCCGGGGAAACACACTCAAAGTCCGTGGTTGTTAGTGTGCCCCCCGACGGGGTGGGCATGGATATCAAGTTTGTTCTAGGAGGGCTCGGCTATAGCCCCCAAGGCATTTATGAATGGCTACCTCCGGAAAAGGATATCAGTCCGTGTTCAGCCGCAGACTTCGTCACAGAAATCGATAATTCTCATTTTTCTCTGCAACCCGGCCACTCACAAGCGGTGGGCATTACTATATCCGTACCGCTCAATTTGAATTTCAGCAATAGCTATTATTCAATGATTCGGATTCTTGGAGTACCTTCTGAAACGAGAAATGTTGTTTTTGCGACGGATATAAATGTACCAATCATGTTATCCGTCAACGGTGTCGAAAAGCAAACCACAGGATCTATCATCGATTCCAGTGTTGATGAAATGGAACCTGGCATGCCCCTTCGAATTTCTACAGTCTTTCAGAATACCGGTAATCATCACTACCGGCCGGTCAACGAAATTGTCGTGGCCGATGACAGTGATGCGATCATCGCCCGCTCTATCACGCAGTTGAATGGCGCCGATATCTGCCCGACTTATAACTACCGGTTCAATTCAACACTGGATATTGCGACAGATGAAATACAGCTTTCCCCGGGAACATACAGCCTGGAGTCAAGGATCGTGGATGATTACGGGGCAATCCTTGACAGCAACGAAATCCTCATTTATCTGGGCAATGCAATTGAAGAAATACCGCCTACTGATAGATTTATTGCTAATCCCACCCCAGTTTTGAAAGACCAATCTCTGAACAATAGCCAAATTGGTACAGTAAGCGGTGATACAGATTCAAGCTCACGCGGGTTCCCTATATGGGCGATCCTTGCGATTGTATGTTCGTTGTTTATAATCTCACTATTATTGTTTCGCTTTTATAAGCAAAGATATGCCGGCAACTATATGCCATCAGCGATTATTGTTTCCAAGCCGCAAGACATATAGTTGCACGACAGGGATCGAATGGAAGGAGAGTATACCCATGCCAACTAAGAAGGTCTTACGAGCAAGCGTCGTTCTCATTTGCTTTGTGATTATCACCGCAACTGTACTCACAGTGTTTCCGCAATCACGAGCAACAGCAGATTCACCAAACAGTATGACCGTTGTTCCACCAGAAACTGAAATCAATGTTGGTGATACCTTTGAAGTTAAAATCGTTATTAATGTTGATTACGAGCTTGAAGGGCAGGGAGGATCATCTCGGATTGGCTCATCCAGTGCTCAATGTGGCTTGCGTTTTAACAAGGATGTTCTCAAATGTACCTCCGTTAAATCAGGGGGGATTTTCGAAGCCAGAAAGCAGGAATTGGGAGGAGGCTATTCAGTGATGACCATGCCAACCGCATCAATCGATAATTCTGCTGGTGAAATCACATACCAGGCAGAGTTTCTAACGCCAGCACCTGATGAAGGAGTGAATGGAGAAGGGATATTTATTAGCTATGAATTCGAGGCAATGGCGATGGGTCAGTCAACCCTTGAATTGGTGAAGGCGCTTCTCAATGATGCGGACGGGTATCCGATCGAGGGAGCGCAATACATAAACGGAACAGTTGTCATTGGTCATCCACCTACAGTGGAAACCGGCCAACCGATTGATATCGGAGCTTCATCAGTGACCCTTGTCGGAAACCTGACAAGCCTCGGTGATTTCAATTCGGTGAATGCATCGTTCGAATGGGGCCAATCAACCGATTATGGAAAAACCACTAATAATCAGCAACTTACCGAGACCGGCACTTTTACGGCCGTAATTACGGAAGCCGAAGGACTGGACATCAACCAGGTTTACCATTTCCGGGCTGTAGTACAGGCTGAGGGCATCAATCCTACTTACGGTATGGACATCTCTTTCGAGACTCCCTCCGGCAATCCACCTGTCATTAGTACCGGGTCGCCTCAGGTTACCGGGGACTGGACAGCCACACTTATTGGTAACCTTGAGGATATGGGGTCTTCGAATTCAGTGGATGTTTCATTCAAGTGGGGAGAGACCACAGGATACGGTAACGCCACAGGCACTCAGACGATGACATCGACAGGTCAGTTTTCTTATGATTTAACGAAAAGCGATGGGCTTATTCCAGGGATGACATATCACTATCTGGCTGTAGCTCAAAGTGAGGACGGGGCTTCCGTATTAGGACTGGATTCCTCGTTTACCATGACAGCCGAATTCGGCGACCCGCCTATTGTTGTGACAGGCTCTCCTTCCGATATCGAAGCTTCTCAAGCAAGGCTGCATGGCAAACTGCAGAGTGTTGGATCGGGAACTGAAGTAACAGTCTGGATTGAATGGGGAAAAACCGATAGCTATGGTAATTCAACTGAGCTGTTAACAATGACTTCACCAGGATCCTTTTCATTCGTGATTTCCGGCCTTATTGCCGATACCAAGTATCACTATCGCGCTCGCGCCATCGGTTACGGAGGCGGAACTGGAATTGACGCGTCCTTCACAACCATGACCGATTTCGGGCTGGAAGCATCGTCTGTTACATTAAGAGCAACCATTCCGCCCACTATCTGCCTGGTAGTATCCCCCGACAAAATCGATTTTGGGGAGATTACCCCTGCAACCTACGCAGTTCATAGCATCAAACTTGAGAACTGTGGATTCGTCTCGATAGACGTGGAAGCTGAAGTAAGCGGGGATAAGCTTTTTAAAGATGGTATTGAACTCGCCGGTGTTCCCTGGAAAGAATTCTCAATTAGAGTTCCCAACAGGAGTTCCGTTGAAGGTAATCAGTCACCAGGACAGAAAAATACAACCATCGGACTCAATGTTCCCTGGGAAACAGTTGATATCGGCACTTATAAAGGAACCGTAGTTTTTTGGGCGATGGCCACCCCTGAGGAGCCATCTTCATAATCTACCAATCAACCCACCAGTAAGATGTATCAGGAATACAGTGTCCATTATCCAAATCCGGCAGGAACGACAATTAAAATGAGTAAAAGAATCAGGTTCATGCTCATTGGGTTTTCAGTAGTATTCTTTGTTGCAGTTTCTTCCTCATCCGCAATGGCACTCGGGGTTGGAACATCACCTGAGCGGTTCAATGTTGAAATAGCTCAAGGTGACTCCAAATATGTCGTGCTAAATGTTGGGAATATTCCTCACAGGGAATCTCAAGCTGTGGAGATCGATATTTATGTCGGAGAAGAGGAATATCAAGACTGGTTTCTTTTTCAACCGGATGTATTCTTGCTACAACCGGATGAAAGCAAAGATGTCCGGATTACCATAACACCACCAGTAAAAAAATCAGGGGAGCACCAGGCAATTATCCGAGTAGTGTCCCGAGACCCTGAATCCAACGACTTCGGGGTCGGCTTAATGATTCCATGCAATATATCCATTCCTTGCCCTGAAAACGGTTTCCCATTATCGATGGCAAGCCTCGCAGGTTCGGGGACCGTAGTACTGATTGTGTTGGTGAGTTTATGGATTACCAGGCGAAGGAAAAACAGGATAGATAAGCATCCAACGGATGGCCTTTGAAAAACACTATGCTTCGGAAGTCCTTTTATCACACTTTACAGATCACCAGAGTACTGTTTATTTCATTAGCACTACTGGTTGGGAATGCATTAGGTGTTGCACTTGCTCAAGACTACGAATGCGGTCTCGGTGTTACACCGCAAAAACTGAGCTTTCATGCAGGCGAAACGGGATTGGTCCGCAGTATCGCAGTAGTAAACATGGGTAATCGCACAGCAGCTTACACAGTATATGCCGAAGACGATTACGAGGAGTGGTTGGAAATCTCACCAGGCACCTTTTCACTGCCACCTGACAATATCCATAAACAGGAGGTTGTGATCACCCTTGTACTACCGGAAAACGCAAATGGAGAGTATTCCACGCTGATATCAGTCGCTGAGACCCGTGATGCCGCCGGATTGTCTTTGCTGGCAGGCATCAGGCTGCCGGTGGTCATTACCACAGAAGTCATCATGGATTCAGAAAGTAACCAAACATCACAATCTGATTATCACCTGGCATGGATGATCCCTCTGCCTGTAATCATAATCGGTGGAGCAGTATTGACAATCCAATGGATCGTAAAGCAAAGGCGCACCAGGGACACTTCAAATCTAGTTTGACCGGAATCATTAGTCGGTTTCTATTAAGCGATATTCAGGAGGTACGGATGAGAAAAAAGAGGGCATGTATTGTGTCTGGTTCCAGGTTTGTTCTGGTCTTAATGGTATTTCTTGTTTCCATAACAGCATGTGGAGGTTCATCGAACGAAGATGTACGGCTTAACGATGAAGAACTGGCCTGGTCGAATTTAAAAATACATGCGCCTGGTGATTTGATTTCTCTGGCCGAAAGCATCAGCACAAACGCCCGGTTTTCGGCTACCGGCATACAGGATGTTCAGGACGGCATTTGCCCGGCAGCCTTTTCCGGCAAGGATCTGTCCTCTGTTGATCTGACAGGGCTGGAAGACCACGTGGTAGCCTACGATGCCGTTTGCATCCTGATCGATGCTAATTCATATTACGGTGGTGAACATAGCAGCCAGAATGAAACCGGCTCTGTTGCATCAGGCGTTAAAACCGAGGGCATGAAAGAAATCAGTCAGCAGGACCTCATCTCGTATCTCACATTCTGGACATACCCTCCGGGTAAAAGGTGGGAATGGGACGGACAATACTACAGATACAGGCAACTATTCGACCCCGATACCCTCGAGCCACTCTGGGAGGATTACAAAGCCGGAATTAGAAGGACAGGATGGGTATCCGAACGCCCGCCAATGTATCCCAGTTACAACTTGGTACCTGGTAATTTCGATATGCAGACTATCTTGTATGGAAAGCTGGGGTTGAATGAAACGGAACTTGTCGATTTGTCATCGGCCGGGGGCCGCCAGTATACCTGTCCCGGTTGCCTGACAGAACAGGATGTTCTGGTGACGTACTGTCCCGATCGCCCACCATATCGAAGAGGTTCGACCAACTTTGTTTTTCAGTTGTTTTATGCATCAAGATCTATTAGCGGCCAAGCAAAACAGAATCTCCCGATTGAAGTAATGGCTGTTGATGGTATCGATCCATTGAATAATCCAGGGGCGATATATGATGGAAGCTATCTTCTTAGCCGGGAAATACACCTGCTGACCAGACAGGAGGCGTCCTCTGAAGCTGAAGACCTGGTGGATTACTTGCTTTCTGAATCGGGACAGAAGTTACTGACAGATAATGGGTTCCTTCCGCTTACGCAGAAAGTGCAATAAACCATACCGTTTTAGAATCTAATCATAAACACAATGATGAGACTGATACGTAGAGTAAGTGCCTGGCCAAAACTAGTGTCCTTCATCATGGCACTGGTTCCCGTAGCAATTCTAATCTTTCTGGTATACAGCATAATCGATGGGAGCAGGCTGGCAGTAGAGACACAGGGACTGGGAGAGTTGTTTTCAACAGAGTTTCATACCGAGCTGAGTGCACAACTTAGAAGCATCCACTCATATGGTATGGTCCCTGCATTATGGGGTACTATTCTGGTTATACTCGTGGCCACGCTGTTTGCAGTTCCGGTTTCACTGGCAATTGCAATTTTCATAGCTGAGTTTCCATTGGGTGTTATAGGAAGGGTCCTCAGAGGATTCTTTGGTCTTCTGTATGGTTTACCTCCGATAATATACGCACTGGTTGGTGTATTTGTATTAAGGGAGTGGATGAACGATACATTCAAAGAAAGCTATCGGGAACATGATCTGGAACATAGTATGCATGAATTTGTAGGCTTCGATGCGGAAAGCGTTCTACTGGGATCTATTCTAATATATCTGTTTATCATACCTTTCATGGTACCGCT
>CAZDMY010000082.1:0-9629 GCA_964506405.1 uncultured Dehalococcoidia bacterium
ATTGGATAATACATTAATTTTGTTGACGAAACGACTTTTAAGATCAAAACCACAAATCCGGAAACAACCTGGCTGCAATACCTCCCAACTGCAGCTTCCGTTCCCAGGCAAGCCGCGACAACAACCGGGGAATAAACGGATAATGGGGCTTAAATACGAAGAAGCGGCCTCGCTGTTTTCCAGCCAGGCTGCGAAGCTTGTGGAGGATGTTGTTGCGTTGGGCAAGCGTCTGCTCTCTAACATTCGGCCTTACCTTTTGTAGCATGTTCAGAGATACGTGTCAATACCTTCGATACAAATATACTCCGTACCTACTTTCGGCTCCACCATGACAGACGGAATCAATGCCCAAAAGGTTCCATCGGGTTTTACATTTCTTTGGATAGCTGGGCCAGAAACTCGGCATTCGAAGCTGTTTTGCGCATTCTTTCCAGGATGCGCTCCGTGGCTTCATGGGATTCCGACCCGCTGGAGGTGACCAGGGCCATCATGCGGCGCAGCAGCCATACCTGCTTAAGGGTTTCGGCATCAAGTAACAATTCTTCGTGCCGGGTGCTGCTGCGCTGGATATCGATGGCCGGGTAAATCCGGCGATCGGCCAGCTTGCGATCCAGGTGGATCTCCATATTCCCGGTTCCCTTGAATTCCTCGTAGATCACTTCGTCCATCCGGCTGCCCGTATCGATAAGGCAGGTGGCGATAATGGTCAGGCTCCCCTTTTCCTCAGCGTTTCGGGCCGCGCCGAAAAACCGTTTTGGCGGATAAAGTGCGCCGGTATCCACGCCTCCGGTCAGGGTGCGTCCGCTTGAAGGCATGGCCAGGTTATAAGCCCGCGTGAGCCGGGTAATCGAATCGAGAAGAATCATAACATCCGCTCCGAGTTCCACCATCCGCTTGGCCCGCTCCAGGGCCACCTCAGCCACCCGGATATGCTCCTCAACCGGTTCATCAAAGGTGGAGCTGGCCACTTCTGCATCGACCGATTTCTTCCAGTCGGTGACTTCTTCCGGCCTTTCCCCAATCAGGCACACGATGATATGGATATCTTCGTAGTTGGCCAGCGTGGCGTTGGCAATATGTTTCAACAGAAAGGTTTTCCCGGCCTTGGGCGGAGAGACGATCAACCCCCGCTGTCCCCGGCCGATAGGAGAAATTACGTTCATCAGGCGGGTATCGAGTTTATCCCGTTCATGCTCCAGATTAATCAGTTGATCGGGAAAGACAGGGGTGAGGTAATCGAAATGAGGGCGGTCCTTGGCTAAATCCGGGTCGATACCGTTTACCGCCTCGACCCGAAGGAGGCCGGCGTACCGCTCTCCGTTTTTCGGCGGCCTTACCTGCCCGGTGACGATATCTCCGTTACGGAGCAGAAACCGCCGGATCTGGGATTGAGAAATGTAAATATCCTCGGCGCGGGAGCGCAAACTATCCTGGCGTAGAAATCCATGCCCTTCCGGCATTACTTCGAGCGTTCCCCCGCGGAACGTGTTTCCCTGCTGCTCGGTATAATCCTGGAGCAGACGGAATACCAGGTCCTCTTTTCGCAAGGTCGAGACCCCACTCAATCCCATCTCTTTGGCTATATCAAGGAGTTCGTCACGGGTCTTACCATGTAATTCGGAGTAGTTCATATCACACCTTCCAGTTTACTTAGCCAGGGGAATATCCCCTGCATCGGAATTGCTTTCACAGTAACTGCTTCTAACCAGGCGATTGAATATGGCAGGTCATCTGCCTTTTTGAGACTACGTCAAAAGCAATCGCCTTGACGGTTTATGAGATTTCAGCGCTTTTCAACGCATCTTCGACTTATAGTGAAAATGACCAGAACAGTTGAAAACAGTTATTGTAACTGCAGGATAAACGCTGGTCCTAACCTCGGGTCACCTTTTCCCAATCCGCAGCAAACATGGCAATCCCCTTTTCCGTAAGCGGGTGGCCCACCATTTGCATCAGCACTTTATAAGGCACGGTGGCTATATGAGCGCCTGCCCGGGCGGATTCGATACAATGCAGAGGATGGCGGATACTGGCGGAAATCACCTGGGTCGGCAACCCATAATCCCGAAACATATTCACGATATCGGCTACCAGTTGAATGCCGTCATGCCCGATATCGTCAAGCCGCCCGACAAACGGGCTTACATAAGTCGCCCCCGCCCGTGCGGCCAGTAAAGCCTGATTCAGGGAAAAACACAACGTCAGATTGGTCTTTATCCCTTTTGACGAAAGAACCGACGTGGCCTCAAGACCTGCTGCACAAATGGGCACTTTCACTACTACGTTCGGCGACCATGAAGCGATATCCTGAGCTTCCGCGATCATCCCCTCGGCATCTAAACTGACCACTTCGGCGGAAATCGGGCCATCCACGATTGACACAATCTCTTCAATTACTGATTTCAGATCGCTGGACCGCTCCCTTGCAACCAGGGATGGGTTGGTCGTTACCCCGCTGATAACTCCGAGCTTTGCTCCCTGCCGTATCTCCTCTATATTAGCGGTATCAAGAAATATGCGCATACAACAAACCTCAACATTTAAGAATATGCCGGAAACTGGTTTATGGAAAAGTTAATGAATCTTTCTGGAAAACAGTTGTTTTTCAGAAAAAGCCCTCTACCCCGTAGTTCGTACCATTTGTGTCTGTCAGCGAACGGAAAGCCTGATCGGGGGTTTCTTAAAATTAAAAAGAAGGGCGACTGCGAAGGTGTCTCCAATTGAGACTATACCACAGACTTAAAGCCCTGTCTATCCCGTTTCACTCAGAGCCATTGATTATAGCGGCAGGGGGTGCTGATCGCCTTCGCGTAAGATATCCCTGGCTGCCTGAATGAAATCGCTGAACAGCGGATGAGGGCGATACGGACGAGAGAGGAATTCCGGATGCGCTTGTGTTGCGACCATCCAGGGGTGATCGGCGACTTCCACTACTTCCACCAGGCGTTCATCCGGGGACAAACCGCTGATTACCAATCCGCCCTTCCCCAGTATTTCCCGGTAGTCGTTATTAAACTCGAACCGGTGTCGATGACGTTCCCATACCTGCTGTCCGTTATAGGCCCGTGCCGTTTTGGTGCCCGCCACCGGGATGCACAGGCACCGGCCCAGGCGCATGGTCCCTCCTTTTTCCTCTACATCGCGCTGTTCGGGAAGAAGATCGATAACCGGGTGGCACGTGTCGGGGACGAACTCGCTGGAGTTGGGATCGGGCGATCCGAGAACATGACGGGCGTATTCAATGACCATGATATGCATTCCCAGGCACAATCCGAGGTAAGGAATTCTATTCTCACGGGCATACCGGGCTGCCTTGATCATTCCCTCAATACCGCGATAGCCGAATCCGCCTGGAATGACAATTCCCTGAACATCCTTGAGTACGGCATCGACATCCTGATTCTCCAGTTCTTCGGAATCGACCCAGAGTATCTCTACGTCCCGATCGTGAGCGAGTGCAGCGTGGCGTAACGCCTCGCGAACGGAGATGTACGAATCCTTGAGTTGCACGTATTTTCCAACCAGGGCTACCAGTAAAGGTTCTTTCGGGCACATCATGCGCTCGACCATGCGCCGCCACTCTTCCAGGTTCGGTTCAGATTTGGGCAGGTGCAACCGCTCAATTACATAGTCTCCAAGGCCTGCTTCGTCCAGAATCAAAGGGATCTGGTAGATGTTCGGAACAGTAACCATCGGGATAACGGCGTCTTTTTCGACGTTACAGAAAAGGGCGATCTTATCGCGATGGCCATCCGGGACCGGATAATCACTCCGGCACAAAATCACATCGGGCTGAATACCAATAGACCGCAGTTCTTTCACACTGTGCTGTGTGGGCTTGGTTTTCACTTCTTCGGAGGCTGCCAGATACGGCAGCAGGGTCAGATGAACGAAAAGGGAATTTTCCGGGCCTACATCGTGGCGCATCTGGCGGATGGCTTCCAGGAAAGATTGTCCCTCAATGTCACCCACAGTGCCACCGATTTCGGAGATGACCACCTCCGCCCCGGATTCCTCGGCCACTTTCCAGATCTGCTTTTTTATTTCATCCGTAACATGGGGAACAATCTGGATGGTGCCCCCGAGGAAATCTCCCCGGCGCTCACGGCCAATGACATTGCCGTAAATCTGGCCGGAGGTGACATTGGAGGCTTCGGTGAGATTCTCATCAATAAATCGCTCGTAGTGACCCAGATCAAGATCGGTTTCCGCCCCGTCTTCGGTGACGAAAACCTCGCCATGCTGGTAGGGCGACATTGTACCGGGATCTACATTCAGGTAGGGGTCCAGTTTCTGGAGGGTAACAGAGAGGCCACGACTTTTGAGGATTCTCCCGATCGAAGCGGCAGCGATCCCCTTCCCTATCGAACTGACCACACCGCCAGTGACAAAGATGAACTTTGTCATAATTTCTTATCTTGCATCATAGAGAAAAATGTATCTCCTGTCAAGCCGACAAGGGAGCAAAGGTTTCGGCAGTCAACCGTCTATCAGGTTCGAAACAACCTGGCGAACGATATCGGTCGGGATGTCGTTCCGGATGACCGGCCGGCCGATTTGGGAGAGTAAAACCCACCTTATGGATTTCATCTGCGTTTTTTTATCCAGTTCAATGGCCCGCATCACAGCATCCGGGTCCAAACCTGAGCACCGCACCGGCAGTCCATAGGTTCCAAGAATGGCCTCCTGTCGGGCAACCGTATCTTCATCGAGCAACCCTATCTCACGGGCAATGCGTGCGGCACCTGTCATACCGATGGATACCGCTTCGCCGTGAAGCATCCGTTCATATCCGGTCGCTTTCTCCAGTCCGTGAGCTATCGTATGGCCGTAGTTCAGTATGGTGCGAAGCCCGGATTCCTGCTCGTCGCTGGTTACCACCGAGGCTTTGATGGCGGCACTGCGCCGGATTGCTTCGGTAAGAACCTCTTCCTTCAGGTCCATCAAATCAGATGCATTTTTTCGGAGAAATTGAACATAGGATTCATCACGAATGAGTCCGTGCTTGATCACCTCTGCCCAGCCCGAGGTCAACTCGCGTTTCGGGAGTGTCTTCAGTACCCCGATATCCGATATCACCACGTGAGGTTGATAAAAAGAACCGATCAGATTTTTCCCTTCCGGGTGATTGATCGCCACCTTACCACCGATAGAGGAATCGACCATCGCCATCAGGCTGGTTGGAATCTGAACCAGCGGCATTCCCCGCACGTAAGTTGCAGCGACATATCCGGCTAAATCCCCGACCACTCCCCCGCCCAGGGCAACGATACTATGGGATCGTTCAGCCCGATGCAACACCAGAAAATCATAGATCCGCATGGCAACTGCAATGGATTTACTGGGTTCTCCGTGAGGTACTATGAGGGAATCAACATCAAAACCGGCATCTTCCAGGGACGCCTTGACGCGTTCACCGTAGAGAGGAAATACTTGGTCGTCACTAATAATATAGGCATATCCTCGCAGGCCGGCCCCGCTCATCTGTTGCCCGACGGAATCCAGCACGCCCTGGCCGATCCTGATAGGGTAGCTCTGAGTGCGCATGGTGATGACCGAGGTGCTTTGCCGATCCGTTTCCCATCGAGATTCATTTCGCGCCAGGTAAAGCCATGCCCTGATCACCTCGTCGGCGACCTCTTCCGGTGTAAGGGTATCGGTATGAACTGTCCAGTCGGATTGTGCGTAACAGTACTGACGCGATTCCTTCAGGGCAGCGATTTTCCCTAGAGGGTCTTGTTCAGCCAGAAGCGGTCGAAAGGCGGTTTCATCGGGATTTGCAGAGTCGGTAGTTAAACGCTGATAAATGGTCTCGGGCTGTGCTTCCAGGCAAATCACCATTCCCGCCCTCTTTATCAGTTCCCTGTTTTCAGCCGACATTATGACCCCGCCACCCGTCGAGATGACGGCACGGTCGTTCTGGCACACAACTTTGAGGGCCTGCCGCTCAAGATTTCTGAATTGATCTTCGCCGTCATCAGCGAATATCCGTCCCACCGGTTTGCCAGCCAGCCGGACGATCTCTTCATCGGTATCGACGGCGTCCCAACCGAGCCTTGCGGCCACGATATGTGCCACGTGAGTTTTCCCGGTATAAGAGAAACCGGTGAGGATTATTCTTCCAGAATATCTTTTATCCATCGTATCCCATCACGATAATCATAATCTCCTAATGCTTGAGGGTAACGAGTGGGGCTTTCAATTATGACCGGGTAAGAAGGCTTGAGAATTCGCAGCAGGCGTTCGATATCCACCCAGCCTTCGGCCGGGTCCTGATGCGGGTGAGCCGGTATGTGGCGGAATTTCAGGTAATCATCCGGCCCGCGGCTATTCCATAAATGGACCGACCCCACGTATGGAGCAACCTCAGCAGCAAACTCATAGAGATCGAACTGATTCATGTGGGCTGCGAGGTTCATATGGCCGGTATCAAAACAATATAGTAAGGGATACTGCTTAAGTGCCTGGATGAGGAATCCGCTGTTCAGGTAGGGACTGTTGCCGAGGCCTTCGATATGGATCATTGGTTCAGCGCTTTCACTCAGTTCGGCGAGCATCTCACAGCTCCTCCAGGCAATATCTTCCAGTTCTGATTCCGGCTCATTCCGGGCATCCGTGCAGGGGATGGGGAAATGGACCACGATGTGCTCCGCCCCGATCTCCTCGGCATAATCGATAGTCTCGGTGATCATTTTGAAGGTGAGATTCCGATGTTCGGGTTCGACATCACATAAGAACGACCAGGTGGGAGGATCCGGGTACCATTCAGGTTTTATCAGCGGTGCGTGAATGGTCCGAAACAAATTGTGTTCCTCCAGTGCCTTCCGGAGACTTACCAAATCCTCCAGGGGAAAGTTGTAGAATTCCCCCCGGCTGAGTTGATTGTCCAGGATGCCCTCCTGGATCTGGGTTACATTGTGACAGTGAAATCCCAGTATCGGGATGCGCATTTCCTATCCTTTTTGCGCTATCTGCCAGCTGAAAGCGCTGATAGTCCTACCTCTACAATTGTGTCGTTCTCGAGTTTGACCCGGGCGGTCTGTTTAAGAATATTGACTTCGATGAGTATTCCGTTTCCCTGTGGCGTGGTCACGCGTGCGCCAACAGCAGGTTGCTCGGATTTCATTTCCAGGTACTGGTCATGTTCATATTTCAGACAGCACAACAGTTTTCCGCAATCGCCGGAGATGGTTGCCGGGTTGAGCGGCAGGGACTGGTCCCGTGCCATCCTCACGGAGATGGGAACGAACTTATTGAGAAAGGTCGTGCAACACAACACCCGCCCGCACTTACCGATACCGCCCAGTAGCTTGGCGGCGTCGCGAGCACCGATCTGACGCAGCTCTACACGCGTCTTGAAGGTGGACCCCATCTCTTTTAAAAGCGCCCGGAAATCCACCTTCCCTTCTGAAGTGAAATAGATGGTAAGGTGGGTGCCATCGAAGTTGTATTCAGCTGCAATCAGTTTCATTGGCAGATTGTGTTTCGCTACAAGCTCGGCACACTTGTAAAGGACCTCCGGCTCCTGTTGTTTCAACTCCTCATATTTCTGGAGTTCCTCTTCCGACGCCTTACGCTGTATCGGTTTAAGAGGCCCCTGGACCTCTTTTTCCGAAGTGGTGACAGGCGCATTAATCACCTTCCCCATAGCGAGGCCGCGCGAGGTTTCAACAATGACCCAGTCACCGGCCTGGCATTCCATACCGGTTGAGTCAAAATGATAGTGGGTCCTGGTGTCACGAAATATAATATTAACAACTTCAGGCATAGTTCGCCTCTTTCAAAGCTGGAATGTCCAGCATCATTACTTCAATGGCCAGCCGCGGATTCGCATTTTGATCGAGATGCTGCATGGCTTGCTGTGTGGAACGTATTGCCCGGCTGATGACGCCGACATCCCACCCGGATGCCTGATGCCGGATCATATCCATTCGGTCAATATTTACCACGAATTCGGACTGGCCGGTTTTTTCCATCAACAGGTCCCGCCACCATGTTAACCATATGCTCAGCACCGCTTTAACGGATGCCCGGCTCCTGGTGAACCGAGCCGCCAGATCGGCAGCGAACTGAAAGCGCGTGCTGATATCGGAGTGAATCAGGGATATCAGGTTGTCCAAGGTTGTGGAATGTTCTTCCAGAAATTGATCGTCACCTATGGCGGATATAGCCCAGCCGATACTTCCCTGGCTGATCCTGGATAGCAGATCAGCCTGTTCAAAGGGAATACCATGCCTTTCCACCAGCACTTCTCGTAAAAGTCCCGGTGGCATTGGGGATAGTTCGATCTTCTGACAACGCGAACGGATGGTCGAAAGGAGCAGGCTTTCCTCGACAGCCAGAAGGAGAATGACCGTGCTTGGCGGTGGCTCCTCCAGCGTTTTCAACAGGGCATTTGCCGCACCATCACTCATAAATTCGGCACCATCAATAATAACGACTCGATACCCACCCTCATAAGGCTTCAGGCTGACGCTGGTGTGAATCTCCTTAATTTGTTCCACACTGATCGATTTACGGGATGCCTGGTCTTCGTCCTCCAGCAATTGAA
The DNA here is from genome assembly GCA_964506405.1 of uncultured Dehalococcoidia bacterium. GTDB lineage: Bacteria > Chloroflexota > Dehalococcoidia > SZUA-161 > SpSt-899 > JBGLNL01. Next base: position 8,552 of record CAZDMY010000082.1, read on the forward strand.
TGACCCGGATATCGGGATGATTGCCCCCGGCGATCCGCCGGCAGGTACTGCATTCGCCGCATGGTTTGTTTTCGGCCATGCAGTTCAGGGCCCGGGCGAAGGTCAGCGCCAGGGTCATCTTACCCACATGCTGAGGGCCGGTAAACAAGTATGCATGCGCAAGCCGTCCCTCGGCGATGCTCCGCTGGAGCGAACCGGATGCTTTTTCCTGTCCGATTATTTGCCACATATTAGCTGTCGGCTATCGGCGATCGGCTTTCAGCCAACCCATTCCCGTACTCCAAATTATTTTTCCTGCCGCCATTTTGTTCCCTGGGCGGAGTCTTCAAGGGTAATGCCCAGTTCCGCCAGCCGATTGCGTATCAAATCGGCCAACTGGAACTGTTTGGCAGAGCGTAACTCTGTTCGAATATCGATCAGCAAATCGATAAACGGTCCGGCCGAAGATTCCCGCTCAATACTTTCCAGTTGCAACCCCAATACACCGGCCAACTCGCGCAGTACCTGTTGCGCGCCGCCGATGCGGCTTCCCTGTTCTTTGGCCCGGTTGATCTCGCGGGCCAGGTCGAAAAGCGTGGCGATAGCCTGAGCACTGTTGAAATCGTCATCCATAGACTCAATAAATCGCTTGCGGTAAGGTTCAGCCTCGAGTTCCTGTTCCGGCCCGGCGTTTTCCTCTAATTGGACCGTACGTATGAGACGGTCAACACCACGTTCCATGGCTGCCAGCCCTTCCTCAGAAAATGAAAGGGGACTGCGATAGTGAGAACTTAATACAAACAGCCTGAGCGCGTCTGCGCTGGATTGCTGCAAAATTTCCTTTATGGTGATCAGGTTGCCCAGCGATTTACTCATTTTCTCAGCATCCAGTTGCAGTAAGCCGTTGTGCATCCAGAATCTGACAAACGGAACGGTGCCGGTAAAGGCTTCCGATTGGGCGATCTCGTTTTCGTGGTGCGGGAAGATCAGGTCCTGGCCGCCGCCGTGAATATCCAGTGTATCGCCTAAATACTTCTGAGCCATCACGCTGCATTCGATGTGCCAGCCGGGCCTGCCTTGACCCCAGGGGCTATCCCAC
>CAZDMY010000083.1:0-9544 GCA_964506405.1 uncultured Dehalococcoidia bacterium
TCCGGTTTTCCCGGGAATGAAACAGCCGGAACCGATCGCATCCAATCTGGGTGCACTGATCACCACGGTGAAAGAAAACGGATCGGATATCGGCCTGGCCACGGATGGCGATGCGGACCGGGTGGGCGCAGTCGATGAATCCGGTTTACCCCTGACATCGCTGCAGATCTTCGCTTTACTGGCGCTTTATCTATTGGAGGTGCAGGGGCAGCGGGGGGCCATCGTTCGGACCATCACTACCACCAGCATGGTGAACCGGCTGGCCGAACACTATGGCGTGCCGGTGTTCGAGACGCAAGTGGGATTCAAGCATGTGGCCCCCATCATGGTGGCCGAGGACGCCCTGATCGGCGGTGAGGAAAGCAGCGGATTCGGATTTCGCGGTCACGTTCCGGAGCGGGACGGGCTGCTGGCCGGGCTGTTCCTTCTCGACCTGATGGCGCAGACCGGTAAGAAGCCCTCCGAGCTTATCGAATATCTTTACAGCCAGGTGGGGCCGCACCATTTTCACCGTGAAGATATCATCTTCCCGGCGGTGGAGCGCCAGAAAATCGGCGACCGGTTGATGGCAGGCCCGGATGGTTCCCTCGCTGCCGGCCAGATTGCAGAGGTGAAAACCATCGACGGTTTTCATTTTCGCCTGGCCGATGGTGCGTGGCTGCTCATCCGGTTTTCAGGCACCGAACCCCTGTTGCGGGTCTATGCCGAAGCTGAAAGCCTGGAGCGCGCCGAGAACCTGGTGGCTGCAGCCCGAAACTGGCTTAAAGTTTGAATTTCCCCGAAGTTAGAACAAACAGGAAATACTGCAATGAAAGCACTCGTTTTATGCGCCGGCAAGGCAACCCGACTGAGGCCACTCACCCATGCCATGCCCAAATCGGCCCTGCCGCTGGCCAATAAACCGATCCTGCATCATATCCTGGAACAGATACAACAGGCCGGCATCGAAGATATCGGAGTTGTGGTATCACCCCAAACCGAAGCTTCTATTTGTGAATGCATCAACGGTCAAGGGAAGAAAGCTTCGATTACCTATATCAACCAGGATTCTCCGCAAGGTTTAGCCCATGCAGTGAAGGTAGCTCGTGGCTTCCTTCAGGATTCCAGTTTCCTGATGTTCCTCGGAGATAACCTGATCGCAGAAGGGGTGGCACAATTTGTCAGCGGGTTCAATGAGAAGGGGTGTGATGCCCAGATCCTGCTGAAGGCAGTCGACGATCCGCGCCGGTTCGGTGTGGCCGAGCTCAACGGCTTCGGGAAAGTGGTGAATCTGGTGGAAAAACCCGCCGAGCCTCGCAGTAACCTGGCGCTGGTCGGCGGTTATATCTTTAACGCTTCCATCCATCCGGCCATCGATCGGATCAAGCCTTCCTCCAGAGGTGAACTGGAGATCACCGATGCCATCCAGGAATTGCTCGATTCCGGCAGTACGGTCAGGAGCCATATCCTGGAAGGGAAATGGCTCGATATCGGTAAGATGGATGATCTGCTGGAAGCCAACCGATTCATGCTGGACCGATGCACAGATTCCGGAATACAGGACCAGAAGATCAATTCGAATAACTGGTTTGAGGGACAGATACAGGTTGAGCCCGAGGCAATCATCGAGTACAGCCGAATCTCGGGGCCGGTCGCCATCGGCAGGGGATGTTGTATCCGCCATTCTGACATCGGTCCGTACACAGCGATCGGCCCGTACAGCACTATAGAAAATTCTTCAATAGAGAATTCGTTGATTATGAGCAACTGCACCATCGAGGGAGCCGAAGGTTTGACGGAAAGCGTTCTGGGGAGCAATACAGTGATCGCCCGAGAAAAAGTACACGACACAAAGCTCAAATTGCTGCTCGGTGACGATGCGATGGTGAAGCTTAAATAATCCTCAAGTGGAGCACTTAAGAATTTACAATGGTTGGGCTTACTTCTCATTACCCGGGTACGGGCAGCATTGTGCGAGGGGGACTGGAAACGCCGGCCAGCAGTTTATCGGAGCATCAGGCGCTCCGCGAACTGGCCCGGCGGTATCGTATCCAGACCGCCTACTACGATGTCCACAAGCAGCGATGTGAGGTTTCGCCGGACACGCTTCTGGCTGCTCTCCGGTGCCTGGGAGCGCCGGTGGAGGACACCCGGGATGTATCCGATGCTTTGCGGGAACATAAAAGATCCGTCTTGCACCGTGCGATGGCCCCCGTGATTGTGGCCTGGGATGGCAAATGGCCGGTCATTCAGCTTACCCTGCCCGCAAGGCTGGCACCTTCTCCATTGAAGCTGGAAATCGATTACGAAGATGGCCGCCATATCGAGAGCGATCTGAATACGGGTGACCTGCCTGATTTTGAAGCACGGGAGGTGGAAGGGGGGCGGTTCATCGTGAAAGCCTTTTCCCTGACAGGCGAGTGCCCATTCGGCTACCACCGCATGCGGGTCGAGACTGCAGGTAAACGCAACCAGTCACTGATTATCTCGGCGCCCGCCCGCACGTATTGGCCGCAACCATCGCTACGTACCTGGGGCTTCTTCCTGCCGCTGTATGCGCTTCATTCCGAACGAAGCTGGGGCGCGGGTGACTTTAACGATATGGACCGGCTGATGGATTGGATCGTATCTCAGGGGGGTGATGTGCTGGCCACACTGCCGCTCCTGCCTCAATTCCTGGAGGCGCCCTGCAACCCGAGTCCCTATTCACCGGTCAGCCGATTGCTCTGGAACGAATTCTATATAGATGTTACCGCAAGCCCGGAGTTGCCTCTTTCTCCCGAAGCCCGAAAGTTGATGGAATCCGGTTCTTTCAATCAGGAAATCAAATCGCTTAAAGAAAGCAAATACATCGATTACCCGCGGCAGATGCGGCTGAAGCGAAAAGTCCTGGAACACCTGTGCAGGAGCCTGTATTCGCAGGGGAGCCAGAGGCTGGGGGCACTGGAACGTTTTGCCGATGAGCATCCGCATGCTTTGGATTACGCCCGGTTCCGGGCAACGATGGAGAAACGGGGCGCCTCGTGGCAAAATTGGCCCGAATACCTGCATCACGGAAATGTCTCCGCCAGCGAATACGAAGAGGAGACCGCACGGTATTATCTCTATACCCAGTGGCTTTCGAGCGAACACATGTCGCATCTGGCCGGCAAAGCGCGGGAGGGAGGGACCGGCCTTTACCTGGATTTCCCGCTCGGGGCACACGCTCAGGGATACGACGCGTGGCGTTACCGGGAGGCACTTGTGGTGGATGCTTCGGTCGGTGCCCCGCCGGACGCGGTCTTCACCCGAGGGCAGGACTGGGGAATGCCGCCAGCGCATCCGGACAAATCCAGAGAGCGATTCTACGAGTACTATATCGCGTGTATTCGCCATCATCTGCAATACGCCGGAATACTGCGACTGGATCATGTCATGGGACTGCACCGCGTGTTCATCATCCCGCACGGAATGGCCGCCGATCAGGGCACCTATATCGGCTTCAGGAGCGAGGAACTGTATGCCATCCTCACCCTGGAATCCCATCGCAATCAGTGCATCATCATCGGGGAGGACTTGGGAACGGTTCCGCCGTACGTCCGTCCGGCGATGCACCAGCACGGGCTCGGCAGGATGTACGTTCTGCAATATGAGCTGGATTCCCGCCCCGAAGGCGGGATCGGGCGGATCAACGACGAGATGGTGGCCAGCACCTCCACTCATGATATGCCCACTTTTAAATCTTACTGGGAAGCAGGCGATCTCGATCTCAGAGTCGAGACCGGCCTTCTCGATCGCGCAAGCGATAAAAAAGAAGCCGAAATCCGGCGCAAAGTGAGGGAACGGATCGTTTCGTTTTTAAAGAAACGCAACTACCTTGACGACGATCCGGATTCGGTAAACGACGTTTTCGTGGGACTGGCTTCGTTTTTCGCGCAGAGCCGGGCCCCGCTGGTTCTGATCGATCTGGAGGATGTCTGGGGGGAAACCGAACCCCAGAATCTGCCCGGCACGGTAGACCGGCCCAACTGGGAGCGGAAAACCCGCTACACATTGGAGGAGATCGAAAACCTGCCGGAGGTAGGTGGGATCGTTAACACCCTGAATCACTGGCGGGGAGGAAAGCGAAAACGATGATGCGGCAACTGGGCGCAATGCCGGTCGGGGATAAAGGGGTACAGTTCCGGGTATGGGCCCCCGGGATCGATGCGGTCTCGGTACATATCGTGTCAACCGAAGACCGGCTGGTGCCGCTTGAGCGGGATGAACGGGGTTACCACCGGATTGTGGTTGAGGATGTTCAGCCGGGAGTTAATTATCGTTACCTTTTGAACGATTACCTCGAGCGGCCCGATCCGGCCTCCCGGTTTCAGCCGGAAGGGGTGCACGGTCCTTCGCAAGTGGTCGACCCCGGATACGATTGGAGCGATGACTGCTGGTTCGGCCTGCCACTGAACGAGTACCTGATCTATGAAATCCATGTGGGGACCTTCACGCCGGCGGGAACGTTCGAGGCGGTCATTGGCCATCTCGATGAACTGAAGGAACTGGGAATCACCGCGCTGGAACTGATGCCGGTGGGCCAGTTCCCCGGCGAGCGAAACTGGGGCTACGATGGCGCCTACCCGTTCGCCGTTCAGAACTCCTACGGCGGGCCGGCAGGCCTCAAGCGGTTGGTGGATGCCTGCCATGCCAGGGGTATGGCGGCAATTCTGGACGTCGTATATAACCACCTGGGGCCAGAGGGGAATTACCTTAAAGATTTCGCCCCTTACTTCACCGACCGCTATCGAACCCCCTGGGGCAAAGCGATCAACTTTGATGGGCCCCAAAGCGATGAGGTCCGACACTATTTTATCGAAAACGCCGTCCAATGGTTTACCGAATATCATTTCGATGCCCTCCGACTGGATGCCGTCCATGCTATCCTCGATCATTCCCCCTACCCGTTCCTGCATCAACTGGCTGATGAAATCCGGTCTCTGGGCAAGCGGCTCAACCGCCGCATCCATCTAATACCCGAGAGTGCGGCCAACGATTCGCGGCTCATTCGATCTCCCGAGCTGGGCGGATATGGATTCGATGCCCAGTGGAATGACGATTTTCATCATTGTATCCATACGCTGCTGACCGGCGAACGGACCGGATATTACCGGGATTACGGGCGGATGAGCGATCTGGTCAAGGGATTCGAGGAAGGATTCGTCTATTCGGGCCAGTACTCAGTTCACCATCAGCGCCGGCACGGCACCTCAAGCCGCGATATCCCTGCTGAGAGATTCGTGGTGTTTTCGCAAAACCACGATCAGGTGGGCAACCGGCTGAACGGGGACCGGCTCGCCTCGGTGGTATCCTTTGAATCGCTGAAGGTCGCCGCCGGCCTCGTGCTCCTCTCTCCTTTCATCCCGCTGATCTTCATGGGTGAGGAATATGCCGAGACCGCGCCTTTTCCCTATTTCATCGACCATACCGATCCCGACCTGGTTGAAGCGGTGAGAAAGGGCCGGAGGGAAGAATTTGCCGCTTTCGACTGGCGGGGCAAACCGCCGGATCCGCAGGACGAACAAACCTATCTGTCGGCGAAGCTCGATCACAGTTTGCGAGAGCAGGGCCACCACCGAATATTGCTCCGGTTTTACCGTCAGTTGATCGATCTGCGTAAAGGCGTCCCGGCGCTTTCGACTTTAAGCAAGGAAAAGATGCGGGTGGCAGCATTCCGCCGAACGCTGTCGGTTCACCGCTGGCAGGAGGAAAGCGAGGCGGTTATGCTGGTCAACCTGGCCGAGGCCGAACAGCAGGTCGAACTGAATCTACCGGAAGGTTTGTGGCGGAAATTGATCTGCTCAACGGATACGCAGTGGGAAGGGCCGCGAGGCACCATACCTGACCGCATTGAAATAAAGGCACCGGTAAAGCTGGTGCTGGACGCCCTTTCGTTCTCCGTATTATCGCTGGATCGTGAGGCAAGCCCGTGAACCGTTACGTCTGCATCCACGGCCACTTCTACCAGCCGCCGCGGGAAAATCCCTGGCTGGAAGCTATTGAATTGCAGGATAGTGCCTATCCGTTCCACGACTGGAACGAGCGGATCGCCTCCGAATGCTACGAGCGAAACAGCGCCTCGCGCATCCTCGACGGCGATCACTTCATCACCGATATCGTCAACAACTACAGCCGCATCAGCTTCAATTTCGGCCCGACTCTGCTTTCCTGGATGGCGGCACACAAACCGGCCATATATGAATCCATACTGGAAGGCGACCGGGAGAGCCGGGAGCGGCTCTCCGGCCACGGATCGGCACTGGCGCAGCCCTACAATCATCTGATCATGCCGCTGGCCAGCCGGCGGGATAAAGAAACCCAGGTGAAGTGGGGCATCTACGACTTTCGCAGCCGGTTCGGCCATGACCCGGAAGGGATGTGGCTCCCGGAGACGGCCGTGGACGTGGAGACCCTGGAAGTACTGGCCGAACATGGCATCCGGTTTACGATCCTGGCTCCCCGCCAGGCAAGCCGAATTCGCCGGATCGGCACCGACGACTGGGAACCGGCTGATGATGAGCGGATCGATCCCACGCAGGCGTATTTACTGCACCTCCCCTCAGGTCAGGCGATCAACCTGTTCTTCTTCGACGGCCCGGTCTCCCGGGCTGTTGCCTTCGAGGATCTACTCACCCGCGGGGAGAACCTGGCCGAACGGATCATGGGCGGATTTTCCGATGAAACCGAGCGAGCGCAACTGGTGAATATCGCCACCGACGGCGAGACCTTCGGACACCATCACCGGTTCGCCGATATGGCCCTGGCCTATGCCATCCACTATATCGAATCCAACGAGCTGGCCCGGATCGTCAACTACGGGTACTTCCTGGAACAGTATCCGCCCGAACATGAAGTGGAGATCATCGAGAACAGCTCCTGGAGCTGTGCGCACGGCATCGAGCGCTGGCGGACCGATTGCGGCTGTAACTCCGGCGGACACCCGGGCTGGAATCAGGGCTGGCGGGAACCGCTGCGCCAGGGCCTGGACTGGCTGCGGGATGCCATTGCTCCACGATTCGAGGAATTCGCCGCCGGCCTGCTCAAGGATCCCTGGTCGGCACGGGATGATTACATCCGAGTGATCCTGGACCGATCGCCGGAGAATATATCCGACTTCCTGAGCTATCATGCCACCAGGCCCCTGGAGGATGACGAGAAAGTGCTGGCATTAAAGGCACTGGAGATTCAGCGCCACGCGCTGCTGATGTATACCAGTTGCGGCTGGTTTTTCGACGATATCTCCGGAATCGAGACGGTGCAGATCATCCAGTACGCTGGCAGGGCGATTCAACTGGCCGAAGAGGTCCTGAACGATTCTTATGAGACCGGGTTTCTTGAGCGAATCGAAAAGGCCCGGAGCAATATCCCACAGCACGGCAACGGAAGAAATATTTACCGGAAATTCGTCAAACCGGCCATGGTGGACCTGCCGTGGGTGGCAGCGCATTACGGTGTCAGTTCCCTGTTCGAGGATTACACCGAGGAAACGGCTGTCTACTGCTATGATGTCAGACCGGATGATTACCAGTTGACCGAATACGGGAAAACGCGGCTGGCAGTCGGGCAACTCGGCATCACGTCGCGCATCACCCTGGAATCGGGAAAGCTGAGCTTCGCTGTTCTGCACTTCGGCGACCAGATGATCAATGCCGGGGTGCGCCGGTACAACGATCGACAATCTTACGATCAAATGGTCCGGGAGATCAGCGAGAACTTCTATCAGATGGATATCGCCGAGGTGGTCCGAGCCGTGGACCGTCATTTCGGCTCCTCCACGTATTCGCTGCGCTCGCTCTTCCGGGACGAACAGCGGAAGGTGCTGGCCATCATCATGCAAAACACCCTGGATGAGATCGAATCCATCTACCGACGGGTGTATGAAAGCCACTACCCGTTGATCCGGTTTTTCGGCGATCTGGGCGCACCGCTGCCTTCGTTTTTCCATGCGGTGGCCGAACTGATGATCAATGTCGACCTGCGCCGCGAGCTGATCGCCGAATTCCTCGATGCGGACCGCGTTGTTGACCTGCTGGAAAACGCCGCTGCCTGGGATATCGAGCTGGATCGGGAGGGGTTGGGGTTCACCTTCGCCGGGGAGATCGATGACCGGATCCGCACCTTCCAGGACTCGCCGGATGAAATGGACCCGCTCAAGTGGCTGGTCGCCGGAGCCGATATCGCTAACCAGTTGCCGTTCGAGGTCAATCTCTGGAAAATCCAGAATACCTACTTCGATATGATGCAGCGAGTTTACCCGGAGTACCGGTCGATGGCAGTAAAAGGCGAGGACGAGGCCCAGCTATGGGTAGAGCAGTTCGAGCAACTGGGCCGGAACCTCTGGATCCGGGTGAGATGAATGCAACCGCTCCATTCACCCGCCTCCACCTATCGTCTGCAATTCAATCGCGATTTCGGCTTTGCCGATGCCCAACGAATCGTGCCCTACCTGAACCGATTGGGCATTACCGACCTGTACGCCTCTCCGCTTTTTCAGGCTCGGGAAGGCAGCGGCCACGGCTATGATGCCATCGATCCGACCCGATTGAACACAGAACTGGGGACTGAAACCGAATTTCAATTACTCACGGGTGAACTTAAAAACCGCGACATGGGGCTGCTCCTGGACATCGTACCCAATCATATGGCCACCAGCGACCGGAATCCCTGGTGGAGGGACGTGCTGGAAAACGGTCGCTGTTCTCCATACTCCGGTTTTTTCGATATCGACTGGAACCAAAAAGGGATGGAAAACCGGATACTGATCCCGTTTCTGGGAAAAGACCGGGAGGCTGTTCTTGAAAACGGGGAGTTCTCTCTCGATCTGACCGGCGAAAGACTCTTCCTCTGTTATTACGAACATCACTTCCCACTGGATATTCGATCCTATCGGCATATATTGGCCGCAATTGCCATTTCGGGAAAAGCCGGCGTCAAGGTGAATGGCGGGATTTCAGGCGTTATCGACAAGATGACTCATTTACCGTCCGTAATACAACTGACCCCGGAAGATAACCGGGCGTATCGGCAGCGGCAGGAAGTCAAACAGGAGTTCTTAAATTTGGTACGCGCGTCCCCCGATACCCGTTCGGCTTTGCGGGAGGCTCTGGGAGAGTTTTTCGAGGAACAAAACCGGGATACCGTCCGGCAACTGCTCGATGAGCAGGTATACCGGCTGGAATACTGGAAGCGCGGGCTGACAGCGGTGAACTACAGGCGATTCTTCGATATAAGTGAATTGATCGGACTGCGAACCGAGAATCCGGAAGTGTTCGAGGCAACGCACCCGTTGATACTCCAGTTGGCCGCAAAAGGGGATATCACGGGTATCCGAGTCGACCACATCGACGGACTCCTCGATCCGCAGGCCTATCTTTCTCGAATTCAGTCAGCATTCGAGGAAAACACGGCCGCCACCGCAACACAGCCGTTCTATACCCTGGTGGAAAAGATACTAACGGGAGACGAACAACTTCCACCAGATTGGCCCACGTTCGGGACGACCGGTTACGATTTCCTCGATGCCCTGAACCGGGTGTTCATCGAT
>CAZDMY010000084.1:0-9372 GCA_964506405.1 uncultured Dehalococcoidia bacterium
ACCTTCTGGAACATGAATCGTTTACCGATCTGCTTCAGGCAGTGTTTCATCTTACCGAGGAACTGGCGGCCCGGGGTGATGTATGCCAGCTCACCGATCCCGATTGCCAGCACCTGAACAATGATATCAAACGTGTGTATGAGCGCCTGGTTCAGCAATGGCTGGATTACCTGCTGCACCTGAAAGCGCACTATCCGTATTTCTTCAACTACGCCTTGCGTACCAATCCGTTCGACCAGACGGCATCCCCATTTGTTCAGAAATAGATTCTCTTGTCCCCTCTATTGCTTTCAAGCCTTCAAATGAACTAGAATAACCCCAAGAAGAGGTCAGATAAGTGGCTGCACCCGTTGAGTTCCTGCAATCGTCGCCTTACTTTGCCGCTATGGAAGCTTCGGAAATCGAGGCAATCGCCGGGCTGTTTTTTCAAAAAACAGTCAATAAAGGTGATTTCATCACCTGGGAAGGAGACCCTGGCGACGCACTGTACTTCGTGGCTTCGGGTGCGGTGAAGTGTTCCAAGGTGTCCAGCGAAGGGAAGGAACAGATACTGCACATCATCCTGCCAGGCGATTCATTCAATGATGTGGCGGTATTCGATGGCGGGCCTGCACCTAACAGTTCCGAGGCTATGAGCCTGGTAGTTCTTTACGGCATTACATCGCAGGATATGAAACAGATTTTGAATCAGTATCCAAAGCTGATCCCTAATGTCGTCCAAGTGCTGTCGAGTAAGATCAGGGCATTGCTGGAACTGGTCGAGGACCTTTCTTTCCGGCAGGTCATCAGCCGCATCGCCCGGATATTGCTGCAGTACGCCGACGGGGCCGGGCCCAAAACCAAACTAACACAGCAGGAAATGGCGGCGATGGCAGGGACGGCAAGGGAGGTCGTTGGCCGGTCACTGAAGACACTTCAGGAAGACGGCATGATTCGAATGGACCGCAACAAGCTTATCATCACCAATAAAGATGCATTGAGCCATATGGTAAATGCCAGGCAGTAGGAATGAGACATATGTCACTGTCTTATCGCAAAACCGCTACTATGATAATAGAGGAAGATCGGTAACCATGCTGGAAATGCCAATTGTCGATGTGGAGAAGTGTACCGGCTGCGGGGCGTGTGTAGCCGCCTGTCACTGCGAGGCTATTATACTCGTAGAAGGAAAGGCGGTCGTTATTGAAACGCTGAAATGCGGATGGTGTACGGTGTGTGAGGCGGTGTGCCCTGAAGGTGCATTGTATTGCGCCTACGAAATTATTATTGAAGGTTGAAATACCATTGAGTTTGATGCATAATGCGGCCAACCAGGGCCGCTTTTTTTATGGTGTCACGTCGGTGAACTGAGCATAGAATGCGGCCCGGTCGTAGATATCCTGCAGGGTAATTCGGTTCTGTTGCAATGATTTGATGATACTCGGGATGTACTCCTGAACAATGCCGACATGAAGGCGCATCAACTGGCAGTATTGCCTGAACCTGAACATTGATCCGGTCAGTGCCTGAACCGGACATCGGCCCCCGCAATAGGCGTGAATCCCGCACTCATAGCACCCCAGGTCGTTTTTATAAAGAACTAGAGAATCCAGGTCTGCCGGGTTGATATAAGGTTCGCCGGTATCGTCAATGTAGCCGATAGCGTATTCAGGTGGCAGGTCAGCGCAGGGGTGTACCTTCCCCCCCATGATATCGAAGTTCCGGGCGGTCTCAACAGCACAGGCCGACGAGCCGCGCTGTTTGGCGGTCAGAATATAGAGTAACAACTCGCAGATATGAATGATGGGTAGCAATTCTCCTTTGATTATCCATTCAACAAATGCATCCATTATCAGCCTTAGGTCTCGTTCGTAAGCCGTGGCATAGGAATGTATATCGGAAAAAGCTTGTTCGGTTTCCACCCAATGCCAGAAAAACAGATCGGCCAGGCCGTTTTCATAGAGGTATAGGAACTCGTTGAAGCAATCCAGCAGAGATTGTTCTTCACGAATGGTAGACCACATGAGCAGGTCTCCTGCTTTTAATGACTTTAATTCAGCCAGGTTGTGATGGATAGTATCCAGATTGGTCCCCACTCGGATTCTGTTATGCTGTTCTTTTGTGCCGTCTATGGATACGGACCAGAGCCAGATATGCGGGATCAGTTTTGGGGAGTGATCGATCAATTTCCCCAGCAATTGTCCGTTGGTGTAAATCATATACTTAAGCTGGAATTGGTGGCCTGCACTTTGAAGGCAGGAAACCACTTGCTCGATCCTATCGGGTAGCAGCAATGGTTCCCCGCCGTAAAAGGAAACCACGATCTCCTTTTCGCCAATTTTTTCCAGCAGTCTGATAATGGCCTTTGCATCTCTTACTGGATTAGTATCGTTTGCCGCTGAAAGCCAGGATCGATCGCTGTTTCGGAACGTCACATCGGAATTAACGCAGCCTGCGCACCGGGCGTTACACCGGCCGGTTACCGAAAGATGGACGTAGTAAGGCCGGTGTTCGATAAATGAATCGTTTACGAGTGGGGATGAAGGAATGGAAACGGCATCGGCATTACACAGGTTGCCAAGCGAGGGGTGAACGATGCAGTTGGTGCCGGTAATTCCCGGGGACATTTCTATGCCGCCTTCCGTTCATCATTCATTAGGGCTTCTTCAGAAAATGATCGGTTTAACTTGGAGTATCTATTCTCTCTCATGCTACATAACGGCCGGGCAGTAATCAAGGGCTGCACGGGCAAGGAAGTTACGCGTACTTGTCAATGTGACGTAAATCACATACAATAGAGTTCCTGTAAACTTAGAATTGATAAGACCCGGTCCGGGGAGGTAATAAAAGATGGTAAGTGAATTGAAAGAGCAGCCGGTGCTTAGCGCGCGCGTGGCTAAAGCCAGGGAAGAGCTGATGAATGCGCCGGCTCGTATTGATATCGAACGAGATCAGGCAATGCAGGCCGCATATTCGGAAATGAACGGCTTACCGATGGTAGTGCAACAGGGAAGGTTCTTTCAGAAACTATGCGAAGACAAGACGATATTCATTGACGATAATCCTATCGCGGGCACGCTAACCCAGCATCCTTATGGATCGTATCCGCTCATGGAGATCGGGCCGCTATGGATGAAACGCGTGGATGAATTTCGTCTACCCATGGCATTTGCTGATGTGATGCCGGAAGAAAAAGAATGGATCCTTAAATCGGTGGAATACTGGCGTCGCCGGAACATCTTCAGCCGAACGCGGGAAAAGGTTATTGGCTTTCTGGGGGTGGATATCGGCACGCTTCAGAAATGCGGGGTGGCCACCGAGATTAATCCGGGCGGCCTGATGAGCGGTATCCCCGATTATGAATGGGTGATCAACACGGGCCTTGATGCCATCATCGAACAGATCCAGGAGCGCAAACAGGCGCTGGACATGGGCGATCCCGAGGATTCCCAGAAATGGTACTTCCTTGAGGGGGCCGAGCTTTCACTCAAAGGCCTGGTGACACTGGCCCGGCGTTACGCGGCTCTGGCCAGTGAAATGGCCTCGAATGAAAGTGACCCTGCACGGAAGCAGGAATTGGAGGAGATCGCCGAAATCTGCGATCATGTCCCGGCCAAACCTGCCCGGACGTTCCGCGAGGCGGTTCAGGCATCCTGGTTCTGTATCCTGGGAGCCTGGTTTCAGACGCCAAACATTGCTGTATCGGCACCGGCCCGGTTTGCCCAGTACACCTATCCGCTCTACAAGGCGAATAGAGAAGCCGGGCAGATAACAGAAGAAGAGGCCATTGAACTGATCCAGTTCTACTTCCTGCGAATTCAATCCCTTGGGCAGGTTCTGCCGCCACAGGGATTCAAGTACTCCCAGAGCCGGGTTGCGATGCAGCTTTCCATAGGCGGGCTGACAACAGATGGTGAGGATGCCACCAACGAGGTGGACTGGCTCCTGCTGGAGGCCAAGCGGCAACTGATGATCCCGGAACCGCTGATTGCGCTGTTGTATCACGATAAGCTTTCGGATGCGTTCCTGCTCAAATGCGTGGAATTGATACGAACCGGTATCGGGCAGCCGGCCTTCCATGATGCCAGAAAGCTGGTCGCCCGAAACCTTTATCACCGGGAGGGTATCACCATTGAAGATGCCCGCAACCAGTGCGTGGTCGCCTGCGTGCAGGATGCCATCCCTGGGTATACCGACGGATTCTGGGAAGGGAATTTCAATACGGCCAAAATGCTGGAACTGGCCTTGAATAACGGCGTGGATCCGTTGACTGGAACACAACTGGGTCTGCAGACGGGCGATCCGGAGACGTTCGAAACTTACGATCAACTCTATGAAGCGGTTCTTAGGCAACTGGAGCACTTCGTGTCCATAATTAGAAGAATTGCCCGGATTGCCTGGAATATCGAGCGTGATTTCCCGGTACCGTTCTGTTCGGCGCTGGTCCATGATTGCATCGAACGAGGAAAGGATATCACTCAGAACGGGGCCCGCTATTCCCTCAATAACGGGACCAGCTTTGTGGGTGTGGTAGATCTGGCCAACTCTCTCATCGCTATGCGAAAGCTGGTATTCGAAGAAAAGAAGCTGACCATCAAGCAGTTGAAGGAAGCTATGGGTGCCGACTGGGAAGGATATGAGGATGTCCAGCGGATGTGCCTGAGCGCTCCGAAATATGGGAACGGCGATGATGAGGTGGATGAGGTAGTACGCGAACTCTATCGCTTGTGCTGGGACGAACATCAGAAATACAAGGATTTCCTGGGCCGCAACATCGCACCGGAAGCGTATTCGGTATCTTCGCACGCCGCGTTGGGTGAACTGACCGGAGCACTCCCTAACGGCAAAAAGGCGCGCCTGGCCCTGACGGATGCTTCGGTATCATCGCAACACGGGACGGATGTGAACGGTCCCACTGCCCTGGTGCGCTCGGCAGCGCGAGCGGTCGATACGGAAAAATATGGAACCAGTCACTTTAATATGCGGTTCCATCCGACCGGATTGAAGGGGAAGGAA
Organism: uncultured Dehalococcoidia bacterium; assembly: GCA_964506405.1. Lineage (GTDB taxonomy): Bacteria > Chloroflexota > Dehalococcoidia > SZUA-161 > SpSt-899 > JBGLNL01. Next base: position 4,996 of record CAZDMY010000084.1, read on the forward strand.
GGAGCGCGCAAGTTCCTGGCCCTTATGAAAACGTACATGGATCTGGGTGGCTACCATGCGCAGTTCAACTGCGTTGATGCCCAGACGCTTAAGAATGCCCGCGAGAAGCCGGAGGAGTATCGCAATCTGATCGTCCGGGTAGCCGGTTTCAGCGCCTACTTCGTACTGCTGGACCAGATTGTCCAGGATGAGATCATCGATCGTACAGAACTGCAACTGGGCTGATAATACCGGGTACAAGTACAGAATGTCTCAGATGTCAACCTGAAGTCTTCGAGCAGGCTGCTGTTTTAATCATGGTCGACTATCAGGTTTATTACTTGTCATCCTGTGCCTGTTTCATTAAAGTGCCACCGCCGATGTACTTAGCATCGATGCATCCCTTTTGCTTCAAGATGCGCACGGCTTCGGGTGCCCGTATTCCTTTACTGCAAATGCATACCACCGGTCTATCAAGGGGCACCTGATCGCAGCAAACCCGGAAGGTTTCAAAGGGAACATTCTGCTGATCGGGTTCAGAGATGGGCCGTTCGGCGGCCTCTCGATCGCGCCGCACATCGATCACAAGCTTATCGTCCAGTCGGGTGTCCGGTGAAAGCGGCTCAATATTGTCATAAAGGTCGTTCTTTGCGGCCGATCCCAGCGAATAAAGGACATCCAATGCGGGTGCGTATGGAGGTGCATAGGCAAATTCCATATCCTGCAAATCATCCAGCGTGCCGTTATGCTTAAGCAGTGCTGCGAATACATCAATTCGTTTAACGATTTCACCCTGGCTATAGCCCTGCAATCCCAGGAGCTTAGCGGTGTCTTTGTCGTAGACCAGTTTCAAGTGAACATTCTTTTTCCCCGGGTAGTAATCGGCAGTATCGTTGGAACTGCCCCATGCCACCCCGACGTTAAACCCGGCCGCTCTGGCGGCTTTCTCAGTAAGGCCGGTTGCGGCCACATTCATATCGAACACCTTTACCGCTGCGCTCCCGATCACGGGATTGAACTTCTCATCAACGCCGCCCAGGTTGGAGCCGACCACCCGTCCCTCTTTGTTAGCCAGCGACCCGAGCGGTAGTTGGATCGGCTGACCGGTGAGCAAGTGCTTCAATTCAACACAGTCACCGGCAGCGTAAATATCCGGATCGTTAGTCCGCATGTGATCGTCCACTACGATCCCCCCGCCCTTCCCCAGCTCAAGTCCGCATTCGGCTGCGATCCTGCTGTTTGGCCGAACGCCAACGGCGATCACCGCATGGTCCACCTCAAATTCACCCTTAGGCGTCTGGATCGTCACTTTGCTTTCGTTTTCGTTAATGCTCTCTAGCGGACAATCCGTATAAACCTCGACATCTTCACTGTGTCTGAGGTAGTTTTCGATGGGTCGGGCCATCTCAGGATCGAGTATTGCTGGCAGGATATTGGGTGCCGCATCGATCAACACCACTTCCGCGCCCCACATGGCGGCAGCGGCTTCAGCCAGCTCGCAGCCGATTGGCCCGGCACCAATTAAACCGATTTCCCCGATCTTGCCTTCCTGGAAATCCTTCTGCATCCTGAGCGCGTCCTCGAAGGTTTTAAATGTAGAGATGCGCCGGCTATCTGCCGGTACATCGCCAATAATGATGGGATTGGCACCGAGGGCCAGAACCAGTTTGTCATAAGCGTACTCTGATGTCGCTCCGGTTTCGAGCGATTTACAGATTACCTTTTTGTTTTCTCGATCGATCGTTTCCGCACGAGTCTCGATGATAACCTCAAGCCCTTTAGCTGTTCGGAAGAATTCTGGATCGCGAACAATCCCATAATCCGTCCTCCTCAGTTCGTCGGCATCATCGATATCCCCGGAGACCACGTAAGGCATGCCGCAGGCACCATAGGATATATATTTCCCCTGATCGATAACCGTGATCTGTGCATCCGGCAGCAGCCTTTTTGCCCGGGCTCCAGCCTTGAGACCAGCGGCGTTTGCGCCGATAATGAGTATGTTCATCTAAATAATTACCTCCTTACAACTTGAAACCCACTTGCCATTATAGCAAAAAACGTTCGTAATTTTCCCGCAGCGGTCGTCGAACAGGAAAAGAGCGAAGATAGTGCTCTATTACCCACTTGTGATAGAATAAGCCAATGACTACTCCGGTGATCGCCATTGTCGGCCGTCCGAATGTTGGCAAATCCAGCCTCTTCAATCGATTGGCACGCAAACGCCACGCGATCGTTGAAGACCTCCCCGGTACCACTCGGGACCGTGTGTACAGCCGTATAAACTGGGATGATCGTACGTATATGCTCATTGATACAGGGGGGCTTGAACTTTCGCCCGATTCGGATATCAGTGAGAACATCAAGACACAGGTGGAAATCGCCATCGATGAAGCCGATATGATCATATTTATGGTGGATGTAAAAGACGGCCTTACCATCCCCGATCAGGAGATTGCGGAGATGCTCAGGCGATCGAATAAGCCCGTTGTGATGGCGGTGAACAAGTGCGATAACCCGGAACGTGCCGAGTTCGCGTTTGAGTTTCATCAGTTGCCTATCGAAGAACCGGTGATTATCAGTGCGCATCATGGTATCGGTATCAGCGACCTTATGGAGCGGGTCACATCGTATTTACCGGAATCGGTCACAGAGGCCGAAGAGGAAGACATTCTCAAGGTGGCCATCCTCGGACGTCCTAATGCCGGGAAGTCGATGCTGTTGAACACGTTGCTGGGACAACGGCGTGCCATTGTGAGTGAAATACCGGGGACAACGCGCGATTCCATTGATACCATTGTCGAACGGGATGGGGTTCGAGCTATGCTGATTGATACCGCCGGCATACGCCGCAGGGGAAGGATAGACCGCGGGATTGAGAAATACAGCGTATTGCGGGCGATGAAGGTCATCGACCGGGCGGATGTGTGCCTGCTGATGCTTGATGCCTCTGAAATGGTGGCAGCACAGGACGCACATATCGCCGGTTACATTCGCGATGCCTACAAAGGTATCCTGCTGCTTATCAACAAGTGGGATCTGGCCGATGAACTGGCACTGACCAGGAAAGACTGTTCCTGGGAGGTGAAACGGCATTTGAAATTCCTGCACTACGCTTCTACGCTTTTTGTCTCTGCGAAGACGGGGTTGGGAGTTGAAAAGATACTGCCCAGGGTGATGGAAATCCATCAGGCCCGGATGAAAACAGTCGAACAGGATGAAGTGAGAGAGGCTGTTCGCCGGGCATTCGAAAGCCATCCCCCGATGACTAAAAGATTTTTTCAAATACGTAATGTGATGCAGACGGGCGTTATGCCCCCGACATTTACGTTCGCCGTAAGTAATCCCACTCTGGTGCATTTTTCCTACCGAAGATATCTTGAAAACAGCTTGCGAGAGGCATTCAATCTTTGGGGAACCCCGCTGAAACTGGTCTTCGAAAAGCGGTTGCCTAAGAACCGGAAAGGCGCACGTGATGGGATTGAAGGCTGAATCTCGCCATCGGAATATCGTGCATCGTTATTTAGCCGAAGGGAATAGCATGGCATATTTAGTTGCGGGAATATTATTAACCAGATGATATTTGCGATAATCGGCGTTGTTCTACTGGGGTACTTGATCGGGTCGATTCCTTTTGGTCTGGTGATCGGCAGATTGAAAAAGGGGATCGATATCCGTGAGTATGGAAGCGGCAATATCGGGTTTACCAATGTGTTGCGCACCGTAGGGGTCAAAGCCGGGATTGTTACATTGATTGCCGATATTGCCAAAGGGGCTGTCCCGGCTGTGCTTGGCGGTATAATTATCGGCAGCAGCACATCCGAAGTTGGCGGACTTACCTTTGATGATCAGGGCGGCCAGGTGGTTGGTGCGATTGCAGCAATAATCGGTCATAACTGGTCCGTTTATCTGAAGTTCGGTGGCGGGAAGGGGGTGGATACGTCTCTGGGCGGATTGCTGGCGATGTCTCCGATAGCCGGGGGGATTTGTCTGGCGATCGGGGTCGGAACGATTGCCATCAGTCGTTACGTTTCACTGGGGTCAATGATCGGCGGGTGTTGCAGTATCATTGTCCTGGCGCCGATGGTTTTCGCTGAATATGCGCCGCCGGAGTATCTGGTTTACGCCGTGGTGGTCGCCGTGCTGATTATTATGCGCCATCGCGATAACATCCAGAATCTGCGTGCGGGCACGGAACGGAAAATCGGACAAAAGGGAGAAAAGAAATGAGCACCAGGATTGCAGTAATGGGCACGACCGGTTGGGGGACAACCCTGGCGGTGATGCTGGCTTCGGGCAGGACTGAGGTCGTACTGTGGTCCAGGACGGAAGAAGAGGCCGTCAGGTTGAACGCCGACAGGCAGAATATTGCACATCTTCCCAGTATTCGATTTCCCGAGT
>CAZDMY010000085.1:0-9324 GCA_964506405.1 uncultured Dehalococcoidia bacterium
GATTAATAGGAATTCGGATTTGTTTCGGATTTATTCTCAGCTTCGTGCCATACCGACTTTTTCCAATAGCAAATCCGGATTCCGCTGGCTTACGATCAAGATTTCTTCATCTGTCAAACCAGCCCCCAGAAGGATGGCTTGCACGCGCTCAGTGCTCATCAGGTCGTCTTCATCATGGGCATCTGAGTTCAGCAAAAGCCGGGCGCCCATCTTGCGGGCTACGGACACCACGTGGCGGTTGGTCCCGGCGTGGCCTTTCCGGCCTGATATTTCGAGGAAAACACCGTTCTGTTGCGCGAGGCCGGCTTCCTCCTCGGTGAGCAATCCGGGATGTGCCAGGACATCCACAAAAGGCGATGCCAGGGCGGCTGCGTTGGTCCCCGGCTCCACGGGTTCTGCCGTCGTTTCACCATGCACAACGACAAGACGTGCCCCCATATCCCTGGCATAACAAGCGACCTCAGAAATAGCTTCAGGCGGAAGATGTGTCAGTTCCACACCCGGGATCGCTGCAATATCCCAGTATCGCTGAGCCAGGGCGCAATCGCGACTGACCTCGGCAATAAACCTCTCCAGCTCGCCGGGCCCGGCGTGGTCGGTAATCCCGATCGCCCGGTAGCCCGCGACTACCGCCCGGCGAATCAATTCCAGGGGAGAAAGTGCTCCATCGCTTAAGAACGTATGGGTATGGAAGTCATAAATCATGTAAGCAGCATAGCATACGGCTGCCATCCCGACAAGCCGAATATGACCAATACTGAAAAAACAACTTGTCCCAGTGTACTGTTTGTGGTACCCTTTATACCAAGCAGGGCACAACTCTACGAAAAGCATTCGTGAGTTTCTATCGAACAATATAAGGAGAGAACAAAATTGGGTAAAATCAATGTGGCGATCATTGGGGTGGGTAACTGCGCATCCTCGTTTGTTCAGGGAGTGGAGTACTACAAGGATGCAAGTGAGAAAGATTTCGTTCCCGGATTGATGCATGTCAACCTGGGCGGATATCATATCCGGGATATCAATTTTGTAGCCGCTTTCGATATCGACAAGAACAAAGTGGGCAAAGATCTGGCAGAGGCTATCTACACCAAACCTAATAACACCTTCAAGTTCTGCGATGTTCCGAAATTCGGGGTAACCGTGGACCGGGGTATGACGCACGACGGCCTGGGTAAATACTTAAAAATGGTCATTACCAAGGCTCCGGGGCCCACGGCCGACATCGTTAAGATTCTGAAGGAAAGAGAGGTGGATGTGGTGGTCAGTTACCTTCCTGTCGGCTCGGAAGAAGCGACCAAATGGTACGTCGAACAGGTCCTGACCGCCGGGTGCGGGTTTATCAATTGCATCCCCGTTTTCATTGCCAAGGAGAAATACTGGCAGCAGCGGTTTGAGGAGAAAGGGCTGCCTATTATCGGTGATGATATCAAATCGCAGGTAGGAGCCACCATCACTCACCGGGTGCTGACCCGTCTGTTTCGGGACCGGGGCGTCCGAGTCGAACGGAGCTACCAGTTGAATTTTGGTGGAAATACCGATTTCTACAATATGCTGGAGCGGGAACGCCTGGAATCCAAGAAGATTTCCAAGACCAACTCAGTAACCTCCCAGTTGGATTACGATATGGGAGCAGATAATATTCATGTCGGCCCCAGCGACCATATCCCCTGGCTGGACGACCGCAAATGGTGTTATATCCGTATGGAAGGGCGAACCTTCGGAGACGTGCCGTTGAACCTGGAATGTAAACTCGAAGTCTGGGACAGCCCGAATTCCGCCGGTGTGGTGATCGATGCCGTTCGTTGCTGCAAGCTGGCACTGGATAAAGGGATCAGCGGTTCACTAATAGCGCCCTCTTCCTATTTCATGAAATCACCACCGGTTCAATACACCGATGACCAGGCCCACGTTATGACGGAGGAGTACATCCGCGACAACGCAGTTTCCGCACCCAAAACCGTCAATACTGCCAAACCAAAAACCGGAAATGCCAGGGACACAAGCGCGAAGAAAAAGGGCAAGTGAAGTTAATACCGATCGTTTTCAGAGAATGAAAATGGCGGATTTCCGATGAAAATTGTACAGGTATCGCCGTACGATTTTGCGCATCCCAGCGGGGTCAACCGCCATCTCTTCTCCCTCGGTGAGCATTTCACTCGAATGGGGCATACGACCAAGTATATCCTGCCCACTTCGTCTTATCCGGATGATAGCTCCGTCAATAATCACACTACGTTTATCGGCAGACCGATTCCCATGCATGCCAGCGGCTCCATTGTACGCTCTCCCGTATCACCGCGAGTATTCTTCTCCGCCCGGCTCTGTGAATACCTGGAAAAAGAGAAATTCGATGTCGTCCACATGCATGAGCCCCTGTTTCCGCCCCTGACAACCGCCTGCCTGCGTTACTCGCGCTCAACCAACATCGGGACATTTCATGCCTCGAGGCCCAGAAGCTGGGGGTACTGGTTCTGGCGGCCCTGGCTCAACCAATGGACACCGAAACTGGATGGCCGCATAGCGGTATCGATGCCAGCCCAGGATTTTATCAGTCATTACTTTCCCGGCGAATACACCATCATACCCAACGGCATTGACCTGGAGCGTTTCGATCGGTGGACCGAACCTTTTGAAGAATATATGGATGGCAAAATCAACATCCTGTTTGTCGGCCGTCTGGAACGGAGGAAGGGATTCCGTTACCTGTTGGAGGCTTATCGCATCCTCAAGCGGGAAAACCCGGATATCCGGCTCATCGTGGTGGGGCCGATTAACAAGCTGCGCCTGCATTACAAACTGCTTACCAAGGGATATCAACTGAAAGATGTCATCTATGTGGATTATGTATCGGATCAGGACCTGGCGCGGTTTTATCATACCGCCGATATTTTCTGTTCCCCCGCTACGGGCTGGGAAAGCTTTGGTATTGTGCTCCTGGAAGCGATGGCCGCCCGCAAACCGGTCGTAGCCACCAATATCCCCGGATATGCCAGCGTGGTGAAGCGAGATCATGATGCGCTTCTGGTGCCGCCCAAGGATATCAAGGCACTGGCCAGGGCACTTGAGCGGTTGGTACAGGACCGCGAATTGCGAAAAAGGCTCGGCGAGAATGGCCGCATCAAGGCTGAAGATCATCGATGGGAGGTTGTGGCCGGCAGGGTGCTTGAATATTACGAACAGACCATCGAAAAATCACGCTACAGGAAGAACCGTTGATCTCCCGGCTGCGCCCGACAGTGGGCAAAATGCTGTCTGAGACCCCTGCCCGCCTGATGGCCGCAGCCCGCATATCTCCCAATGCGCTCACGTTGATGGGCCTGGCCTTGAATATTATCACAGCGTGGCTACTGGCAACGGGGCACCTTTTTATCGGCGGGTTTATGGTCCTTTTTTCCGGCTGGTTCGATATGCTGGACGGGGCACTGGCCCGAATGACCACCGGCCCCACCCGTTTTGGCGGCATGCTCGATTCCACTGTAGACCGCCTTTCCGAGGCCGCCCTGTACCTGGGACTGATCATCTTCTTCACCAACCGCCAGGGCACCCTGGAGGTCTCCCTGGTCTACTCCGCTATCATCGGCTCCATTCTGGTGAGTTATACACGGGCCAAGGCTGAGGGGTTGGGCTTCAAGGGCGAAAAGGGGCTGTTTGCCCGCCCGGAAAGGCTTGTTTTGCTCACAATAGGCTTGCTGCTGACAGCGGTAAACATGGATGCCTTAACGATCGTTCTATGGGTCCTGGCAGCAGGAGCCAATCTAACCGCTTTTCACCGGCTGCTGTACGTCTTCCAGCAAGCAAGGAAAGACGCTGATTAGCAAAGTTATCGGCCTCCGGCGATCGGCGGTCGGCTTTTTGCGGTCAGCTTTTGTCATTCGGCATTCGTTTGGCACTTGTTATTTGTTCCCAAACGCCCCCTGTAGCTAACGCTACTTCCCCCTCTTTGCCAAAGAGGGGGCCAGGGGGAGTTCCTTATTCCAACATCGACTTCAAATAGGCGCTAATGACATCGTCCAGATCTCCATCGAGCACCGCCTCCGGGTTGCTGTTCTCGTAACCGCTACGGTGATCCTTCACCATCTTGTACGGGTGCAGCACATAGCTGCGAATCTGGTTGCCCCAGCCGGCACTTACATGCTCGCCTTTCAGCCGCGCATGCTCCTCGGCCCGTTTGCTCATCTCCAAATCAAGCAGGCGGGAGGCCAGCACCTTCATTGCCATCTCTTTGTTGCGTGCCTGAGACCGTTCGCTCTGGCAGTTAACGTTGATCCCGGTCGGAATGTGAGTGATCCGGATGGCGGAACTGGTTTTCTGCATGTGCTGCCCGCCGGGTCCGCTGGAACCGAACGCATCGATCTTCAGTTCGTCCGGATTGATGATGACATCCGCCTCACCACCCTCCACTTCCGGCATTACTTCCACCAGGGCGAACGAGGTGTGACGTGCATGGTCCGCATCGTAAGGAGAAAGCCGAACCAGCCGGTGAACCCCATGCTCGGATTTGAGGTATCCGAAGGCATACTCTCCCTGAATTTCAACCAGGGTGCTCTTAATACCGGCTTCATCGCCCGGAGAAGTATGAATAATATCGGTGCCAAAATGGCGTTTCTCGCACCATCTCAAATACATGCGAAGGAGCATCTGAGCCCAATCCTGCGATTCCGTCCCCCCGGCACCGGCATGGATGGCCAGGATCGCGTTGTTAGCATCGTACTCACCACCCATGGTCTCCTTGAACTCCATCTCTTCAATTATGCGTTCGATATCCGCTGCCTCTTCGGCAATATCGGATTCAAAAGAGGTATCGTTTTCGGAGATCGCCAGTTCAAGGAGGTCGAAGAGGTTGCTGCATTTATCCGCAATGCTATGCCAGTTATCGATGGCGGACTTTATTCGCGCCATGCGGCGCATGGTCTTCCGTGCGCTTACCGCATCCTGCCAGAACTGGGGGCGGCTGGATTCGGTTTCGATTCTAACAAGTTCCTTTTCCTTACCTGCAATGTCAAAGATGCTCCTTCATCCTGTCGATGCGGAGCCTGAGCCCTTCCAGTTGTTGTTTCAGTTCTTCCATTTATGTTACCTGGTGCTAAAAATATTTTACGCCTGATGACGGATTTCAAAATCCCTCTGCTATTCCCCCTTAAACCGAAGGGGGAATAGCAGAAGTCATCGTTTTTTGCTTATGCTTTAAATACAACATCCTTGTACCGGGAAACTTCGTAGAGCCCGGCAGCAAAGGGTTAATTACTAAAGCCCGAAGGTAACCAGGCGAGGTGCGACCTTCTGCAGTTCTTCTACGCTCCAGCGTTCGCCCGTGCTGAAGACGGACCGTTCCGGCAGCATTTCGCCGTAAAGCCGAATCTCCCTGCCCAGTATATGAAATGCGCAGCCGTTGACCATCCGCGCTTCGTCGCTTGCAAGGTAAGCAACCATAGGTGCATTATCCTCCGGCAGCAGTTCCCCGGCCTTCATCTTATCCAGCACCACGGTGGTAGCGTCGACGATTCCCTGGGCAGACCGTGCATCCCAGGCCTTTTCCAGGTCATCGCTCCAGCCCATACGGGTCCTGGCTGCGGGAAAGATGACGTTACAGGTAATATTCTTTCGTCCGCCTTCCATTGCGGTGGTGCGGGAAAGGCCGATTATCCCGGCCTTGGCAGCGGTGTAATTGGCCTGCCCGGGATTGCCAAGCGGTCCGCCTCCACCTCCGCCGATAGACGAGAAATTGATGATCCGGCCAAACCCCTGTTCGCGCATATAAGGCATAGCGGCCCGAATGGTACCGAACGTACCATAGAGATGGACCTTGATCACTGCATCGAAATCATCCCAGGTCATCTTGTGGATCATGCGATCACGAAGGATGCCGGCACAATTGACTACAATATCGATCCTGCCGAAGCTGTCAACAGCGGTTTTTATAAGGTTTTCGCTTCCCTCGGCCGTGGCGATGTTATCCGTATTGGGAACAGCCTCGCCGCCGGCTTCCTTGATCTCGGCTACGGTCTGTTCCGCCGGTCCGCCTTCAGTGCCGGTCCCATCCAGATTGGCCCCAACGTCGTTGACGACGACCTTGCAGCCTTCCTGTGCCAGTTGCTTCACAACAGCCTGACCGATCCCCCTGCCGGAGCCGGTGACAACCGCCGCTTTTCCTTGTAACAGGTTCCCCATGTATATCCTCCTAAAATTTATTACTGGTACCTTTGCTTAATTCAGTATTACTTTTTCCCGACCCTCTCCACCCGTACCGGGTTTTCTATCCCTTTGCAGGTAAAATCACCGTCGCTTTATGAGGCGCGTAAATGGTGCCATCTACCTCAGTCCAGAGATCCACCTCAACAACATTCTCATCTTCTTCCTTTCGCTTGTCGGTGACCTTTCCTTTACAGAGTATCTCCTGTCCCGGGAAGTGGAACTGCTTCCATTTGACCTCCAGTTTCTTAACGAATCCTTCCTCGCCAATCCAATCGGTGAGAAGCTGCGCTAAAAATGAAGAGGTCAGATGCCCGTGAACGATCACGCTGGGAAGTCCCGCTTTTTGCGCCACATTGTGATCGTAGTGGAGTTCATTCCAGTCCTGTGACGCGCCCGTCCACTTAACCAGTTGCCGGGTCGTGGGTTTTTTCGTCATTGCCGGTAATTCGGCGCCAACTTCAACATCCTCATAGTAAATCTGTGCCACGTTCTATTTCCTCCTGTTTAGTGACTGATGAGAAACACCACCGTTTACCACCTCGAAGCGGTCATGGTTTCGCGGGCAACCAACTCCCCTTTCTGGTTGGTAAATTCCCGCACTGTGGTGATATTGATCATGAAGCCCATCTTGGCTTCTTTGCCGTTAACACTGGCGATTTTGCAGGTGACCGTTATTACATCCCCAGCCTTTACAGGCCGGAAGAACTCTACATCAAATCCCTTTACAATGCCGTTCTTCTTTTCACCCACAGGGATTTTGGTCATCAGCGCCGCCTGAAGCTCAGGAGCCCCCAGGGTCGTGACCATGAGGAGAGGTGCAATGGGAGCACCATGCCTGCTCTTCCCGGCATACTCGGCATCGATGTAGAGTGGATTCAGATCGCCAATGGCCTCGGCCATGCGGCGAATGGTCCCTTTCTCGACTTCAAAGGTGAGGGTCCCAACAAGTTCCTTCCCGATCATATCCAGTGCTTCTTGCGGAACAGTTTCTGACATTATTCTAAAATCTCCTTAATTTAGCGGTTTCCTTTGGCTGTCGAATGCTTTCATCCCAAGCTCAAAACACTTTGATTTTGCCTTTCCCGGATGCTGTTTGTCAAGTAAACAGATGACTGACTATTCGCTAATAGTGCCTTATTGACGTTGCCATATGCATCGGAGACTGGACAAATATCATTCACTCATGTAACATAAATAGGGTTTTTTCAGGAGGCAAGATCTTGGCACATACTTTATCAGCAAAAAAACGAGTGCGGCGAACGCAGAGGCGAACGCAGCGGAACAAATCCATTCGAAGCCAGTATCGGACATATACAACAAAGGCGCTCAAAGCCCTGGAGGCAGGGGATATTGAGAACGCCGAACAGGCGGTCAAGCATGCATCCAGCTATCTGGATAAGACGTCCCGCAAAGGAGTGCTTCACCGTAATAATGCGGCGCGCCGCAAATCTCAACTGGCCCGCAAACTCAACGCGATTCGCTCTCAGGCCTGATCGGGATCCACTTCCGTCAGTTCACACCGCTCTTCTTTACGAGGGGCGGTGTTTTCGTATAGGGCGGTCGGCATTCGGCATTCAGTATTTGACATTCATTTGACATTTGTACTTTGTAATTTATCATTTATCCAAACGCCCCCTGTAGAAAAAGCTACTTCCTCAGGCTGTCCGAAATTGCATGGTCTTTAACTTTCGTAGCGCGACCCTTCAGGGTCGCAAACAGGCGAGGCTGAAGCCTCGCACTACGTTTTGTGGTGCCTGAGCCGTTATTCTGAAGTTTTCGGACAGCCTGGGGACGAAGGTGGAGTTCGTCCGCTTTAGTATTTGGATAATTTATAGGAGATACCGTTATCCCTCATAATTGCTGTAAACAGCCGCGGGTGAATGCCCCAGCCGACATTCAAGAACTGGTTTTCCTCCACGGCCTGCCCGTCCCGTTCAACGGTTGGACTGTATCCCAGCGGATAATGCATTGTCTGGCTCTGGATGGCCCATACGGTTCCCTCAACATCAAAAATAGGGCCGCCGCTCTGTCCCTGCAACCCCGGAGAGGAAGTTTCCAGAAATTCGATATCGTACTTCCCGTCTTTGGATTTCCCCGCCTTAACGTTGCGGGTGCAAATACCTTCCAGCGGAAACCGGGGTAGGGGGAATACATCCTGTGCTAACTGGAAGGTACTGGTCCGTTCGTCAAACGAAGCTGCGATCTGGTGAAACGGATAGCCCAGCTTGCACAGGAGAGTGCCGACTTCGATGGTTTCCGGATTTTTGAAAACCGGATATGATTTGATGGCCTTCGGATCGAATGGCTCAAGCCGGCCGATGACCAGGTCCGCTTCCCTGAAAATGATGAGGTCCTTGATCTGTACGCCGTCCCGCCCCCACCAGAAGGAATGATTGGTAATCCACAAGTCATTAGTTTCCACCAGATCGATCTTGTTACGCTTCTGGAGGGCATTGAGTTTATGATTCTGCTTAATGCGCTGAACATCCCGGTCATATTCCTCGAGATCATTTATGTTCTGTTGATAGGTGAAATACGAGTTCCACAGGTGCGCCGCCGTAATCACCCACCCATCCCGGTTTATCACCACAAAGGCTCCGCATCCACAATCAACCGTCCCGTCAAAATAGCGGGTGGATACGATCACCGGCTGGGTGAAATGAACGGCCTGTTTATAAGCTTGAGCGAACATGGCTGGTTGTCAGTCGATAGTCGTTAGTCTTTAGTCATTAGTCATTAGTCGTTAGCATCGGACGATGGCTGGCTAACGCCGTCTCTATCGTTATACACGAAAGTAACTTTACCATAAATTCATATATTATTAATCCGGCAATTAAATATGGTACGTCATTCCGGCCCCTGAGCCGGAATCTCCTCGATTGTCTGTGAGATTCCGCTGAAGTTTACCCGCCGTGTGCGGGCGGGAATGACACCAATAGGGTTCGCTTTTACTTACCAGATCAATAGCTATAAAAGTCGTTAGTTACTCAGGAGTCTTCAGTCGATAGTCGAAAGTCGTTGGTCGGCAGTCATTTGGCATTTGGATCTTGTATTTTGGTATATTGTATTTGTCATTTTTAATCCGCACCGCATTCATAGGCTTCCCCCCGTACTGTTTCGATGGCATGG
>CAZDMY010000086.1:0-9321 GCA_964506405.1 uncultured Dehalococcoidia bacterium
TCTTCAGGGGTGAGTTCCCTTTGGCATTTGACATTCAATCATTCAGTTGACATTTGAACTCTGTCATTTGGATTTTACTTTCGATTTCTTCTCCTGTTTCTCCCGGTCCTCTTGCAGCACTTTTTTTGTGTGATCGATCTCATCGGCCGTGACCGTCTTGCGCATATCTTCGATTTCCCGCATCACTTTAGCAAACTTCTGGCCCTCGGCGGCGCTGATCCATTCCAGTTGCAGCCGCTCCGGCCGGATGCCCAGTTTCTCCAGCTTGTTCCAGAGCTTGTCCACCCTTTTCTGGGTCCATCGATTGGCATCAATGTAATGGCAATCGGTGAAATGGCAACCCGAAACCAGCACGATCGGTGCGCCCAGTTCGAAAGCCCGCAGGATGAATTTCTCGGCCACTCGCCCGCTGCACATGGTCCGGATAATTCGGGCATTGGGCGGATAATTCAGGCGGGAGGTTCCCGCAGTATCCGCACCGGCATAGGAACACCAGTTGCAGGCGAAAACCACAATGCGTTCAGCCGGATTTTCTACCACTGCCGACTCGGTCTGAGCCATCAGCGATCTATCATTAAAGTGCTTGATGGCAATGGCATCAAACCGGCACTCCGCGGCACACGTACCGCAACCGGCGCACATGGCCTCTATCACCTCAGCCGGGGCCTTCGTTTCTTTGTCGAACTTGATCGCGCCATACGGGCATACTCGCGCACAGACGCCACAAGCAGTACACTTATCTTTTTCCACGGTGGCGGTGATAGCTTCCAGGGTGAGCTTGTCCGAACTTAACAAAACAGTGGCTCTCGCAGTAGCTGCGCTGGCCTGCGTGACACTGTCCTTGATATCCTTGGGCGCTTCCACGCAACCAGCCAGGAAAACCCCGGGTGTGGAAGCATCCACCGGCCGCAGTTTGGGATGGGCTTCCAGCAGGAACCCATCACTCGTCCTGGAGAGATTCAGTGCCTGCCGCAAGGGGTCGCTGTCGCCCCGCGGTTGAAGTCCTACCGAAAGAACGAGCATGTCCAGGTTATATTGTTCCAGCCTTCCGGCAGTGGTGTTCTCCACATCGACAATGAGGTTTCCGGTTTCCGGATCCTCGTTAACGCTCCCGGGAAGGCCGCGAATGTAGTTCACCCCGGCCTCGCGGCTGCGTTTGAGCAAATCTTCAAATCCCTTGCCAAAGGCACGCATGTCGATATAGAAAACATATATCTCGATATCGGGATAATGCTCCTTGAGCAGGAGGGTATCCTTCACAGTGTTCATGCAGCAGATATTGGAACAGTAGGGATTGCCCCGGTTCTCCATCCGGGAACCGACACACTGGACAAATCCGATACGTTTAGGTGTTGTCCGATCACCGGGTCGGACGAAGTGGCCTTCGGTGGGACCGCCGGCACAGATGAGCCGTTCGAACTCCATGCTGGTGACCACATTCTGAAACCGGGTATATCCGTATTCATCCATCTCGGTGGGATCATATACTTCCATACCAGTGGCTACGATGATGGTGCCGACTTCGATTTCGACGATTTCATCCTGCATGTCGAAATCGATGCACTTCTTCTGGCATGCTTCGGCACACTTGCCGCAGGCGATGGGATTCTGCCCCAGACAGTCTTCGGGGTTTATCACATATGATGAAGGGACCGACTGGGCAAACGGGATGTAGATAGCTTTGCGGGTCCCGAGCCCGATCTGGTACTCGTCCGGGTGGGTTACCGGGCAGACCACAGCGCAATCGCCGCAGGCGGTGCATTCATTTTCGTTGACAAAACGTGCTTTTTTACGAACCTTTACTTTGAAATTGCCGAGGAAGCCGCCAACCGATTCGACCTCGCTTAAGGTCATCAGTTCAATTCGGGGATGCCGACCGGCATCCATCATTTTGGGTCCGAGTATTCATATGGAGCAATCCATGGTGGGGAAGGTTTTATCCAGTTGTGCCATAATCCCACCGATGGAAGGTTCTTTCTCCACGAGATATACCTGGTGCCCGCCGTCCGCCAGGTCCAGCGCTGCCTGAATTCCGGCTACACCGCCGCCAATGACCAGTGCTGCATCCGTCACCGGCACCTGGGATTCAATCTGGGGTTGCAGATAGCGTGCCCGGTCCACAGCCATTCGGACCGAATCCCTTGCCTTTTGCGTCGCACCTTCGTGATCCTGAGAATGAACCCAACTGCAATGTTCTCTGATATTGGCCATCTCCAGGAGATATTTATTGAGACCCGCTTCTTCGACGCAATGCCGGAAGGTCGGTTCGTGCAGGCGCGGCGAACAGGAGGCGACGACCACGCGATCGAGATTGTATTCCCTGATATGTCGCTTGATCTGTTCCTGGCCGGGATCAGCGCAGGTGTACGGGTTTCCTACCGCGACGACTACGTCCGGCAGGCCCTCGGCGTACTGCCGGACCGCTTCGGTATCGACGGTCCCGGCGATGTTCAGCCCGCAATCGCAGACAAACACCCCGATTCTCAGTCCATCGTCAGCCATTCAAACATATCCTCCTACTTGGACAGTGCGCCGGCCACAAACCCGGTAAAATCCTGTACCTTTAGCTTGATCTCTCCACTGCTATCGATATCGTTTAGTGCGCATTTCAGATGAATCTGGCATTTCGGGCATCCGGTGAGGAGGATATCCGCCCCGGTTGCCTGCGCCTCTCTCAGTAATTCCATTTGCATCTGCTTATTAATCGTACCACAGTTCACCCATGACTGGGTACCACAGCACAGGGCATTAGAACGGTGATGGGCCATCTCCCGAACTTCCAGACCTGGAATTGACTCAAGTATGAGGCGCGGCGGATCATATATACCGGATATCCTTCCCAGGCGGCACGGGTCGTGATAGACAACCTTCCTTTTCACATTTCTAAAACTCAATTGCCTGCTCGATACGGCTTCTGCAAGCAACTCTGTCAGATGAACTACTTCAAATCCGGGGGCGCCCATAAAACGGGGATACGAGACTTTCAGCGTGTGATAGCCCTCAGGGCACGAGACCACAACTCTATTGGCTCCCGTTGCGGAAATCTCTCTGATATTCTGAGCGGCGAGTTTGGTAAAGCCTTCGATATCGCCGGTGTTCAGCAGATCGTGCCCACAGCAGCGTTCGTTCGGCGAAAGCGCCGGAACAATTCCCAGCCGGTTGAGCAGTGCAATGGCACCTTTGGGTGCGTCAAGTGTCCTGACATTCAGATCTTCGAAGAACGTATCGAAATACGGGGCACAACCAACGAAAAAGAGCGTATCGGAAGTCGAAGCGGTCTTTACCTTTTTGGGAACCCATTCCAGCCGGTTCTGGTTCAGTTGATCGGCGGCCATGATGTGCATTAACGATTGCAACGCACCGCCGTGAGTACACCTGCCCGATATCCCTGCCTGAGAGGCTTGAGAGCGAAGTGCCCGAATGAATTCCCCATATTGAACACCTGAGGTGCAAATGGTTTCACAGGCGGCACAGGTCAGGCATTCCCAGAGACGATCATCCAGGATTGCCCGCTCTCCGGAATCGTGGATGGCATCATAAACCAGCATCCGGGGTGAGAAGGTGCAATCGTGCCGAGCCACCGAGCAGACAGCGGTGCATTTGCCGCAATCGAGGCAATTGTAAGCCTTTGTTTCTGCAATAATTTTGCGTTTTTCGTCCATTGTCGATCAATGTACTTCCATCTAAAATTGGAGAAGAACAGCAAAAAAAGCCGGGCTATCCGACTGGAACTTGACCGGATAGGGGTTGCCAAGAACCGCGTTTAGCCGGGTTTGCCCCCAGTTTTTTAATGCGTCGGGTAAATCGGTTGATCTCTTGAGCGAGGAACTTACCATCGCCCGCGGGAACTTCAACAAGGCGAAGCCGCTTGCCTCCCAAACCCAGGATATCCAGTAGTTTCTTAATGGATTCCATTGATTGCTTTGTTTGATCTATTCCGAACTGGTAGTGGCAGCTTCCGGATGGGCAGCCCAGCAGCATCACACCATCTGCCCCCAGTTCAAAGCACCTTAATACCAATCCCGGATGAACGCGACCGATGCACATCAGGCGCACGAAACTCACGCCAGATGAATATCGATGCCTTTCAACGCCTGCCATCTCCAGGGCACTGTACGCACCCCAGTTGCAGACGAAGCCGAGGATTTTCGGCTCAAAACCACTCGAAACAGGCTTGATGTTTGTCATTTTTGAATTAATCACTGAATCTGGACTCACTTCTCCCGACAAGCGTGATTGTATCACAGTACGTTCTCTTGCTCAACTTGGCTATCAATCAAGTGAGGAATTCGATCCCTGAAAATACGAAATAACCGCCGAGGCCGACCAGTGCCAGGCCGCAGACCATGAGAAGGTACGAGTATACTGTATCATTAATGGCTTTGCGTCCGGTAGCGATAATAAACGAAACAAGCGCGTACCAGCTCAGATCCGAAAGAATGTGTCCGGTGAAGAACGAAGCAATCCCGGCGGAGCCTAATTCCAGTGACCACAACAAGTAGGTCACGCCGATAGTAGCCCACCAGATGAACCAGTATGGATTGGACATGCTGACGACTATGCCGGAGAAAATCATTCGCCGGTTGACTTCAATACCGGTGGGAGTCTCCAGGGGTAAGGCTGCCTTATGCCAACCCTGGCGGGACATCAAAAAGCCCATAACGATCAGGACGGTGCCACCTGCCAGACCGATGGTGCTGGTCACCAGATCGTTTTCGATAAACCGGTCCAGTCCGAGAACGAGAAGTGTTACCAGCGACAATTCGAGGATGGCGTGTCCCAGGACAATCAGGGGGCCGGCCCAGAACCCGTATTTTGCGGAACTGCTAATGGTATATGCCAGTAGCGGCCCCGGCATCATTGCTCCGGAGAACCCAATCACAAAGGCGGTGACGAAAATAATGAGGATAGAGGGATTATCAGGCACAAATTGAGTATAACAAAGGATTCGGCAGGCAACAAAAAACTAAGGAAAGCCGAACCTGCAGGCAGACGAATCAAGACATAGAAAGGGCCAAACATCCCCTAGGACATTTGGCCCCACAAAAAGAATTTACCTGTAAACTGTTATGTTGAGTCTAGCCGATCCTGAATACTTTGGTGCCGCACTTCGGGCACACACCTTGAGTGGCCGGCTTTTTGTTCTTCATAGTGATTTTCTTCGGGTTCTTGATCTCTACTTTCTTCCGGCACTTCATGCAATATGCGGTCATAGCTGCACCTCCTTTGCAACGAAGCATAATACATTTGGTATAGTCTTGTCAATACCCTTTGGTAAATTTGTGCTAAACTCCATGCCCAAATGCGCCGGTTTCGGTGTCCGTGGATATGGATATTTCAGTCTCAGGAAGCTCTTTTGGAAAGTTAACTGCTATCGGATTTGGTGGATCGCAATTGAAGTGCCCCTATCGCACCCAGCAAGGCAATACCGCCGGCGAAAAGGTATGAAGGCAGGAAGGAACCGGCCGCATCTGCCATTGCACCAGCGGCAACAGGACCGGACATCTGCCCGACGCCGAAGAAAAGGGTAATGAACCCCAGGGCAGCCGGCGCCAATCTGGGAGGGAGTATCTCTCCTGAGGCCGCTGTAACCACTGCCGGGATGCTCCATGCGGAGAGTCCGAAGAGAATGATGGAAATAATAAAGGTATAGCTTTCGTTCCAGACCCCGAACAAGGTGAAAGCAACGGCGTGGATTACATAAAGTATG
Source organism: uncultured Dehalococcoidia bacterium (assembly GCA_964506405.1). Classification (GTDB taxonomy): domain Bacteria; phylum Chloroflexota; class Dehalococcoidia; order SZUA-161; family SpSt-899; genus JBGLNL01. The sequence goes on from CAZDMY010000086.1 coordinate 5,711, forward strand.
GCCAGGGTTTTCTTCCGGCCGATCCGGTCGGAAACGAATCCCCAGATGCCGCAAAGAAGGCTTACCCACCCCATTACCATGTAAAGATGTGCCGCGCTGTCTTTCGAGTAGTCACCGGCTTCCATCAACTGCTCTTTGAAGAATGTCATATATATGATATAGGACAATCCGAAGGCGATATATACCAGTCCGATCTGCCAGACAGCTCGGGACCGATATACTTTTCCCCATTCCAGAGACCTTCGCGTGGGTATTTGAATGGGCTCGCCGGTTGCTGCTCCAATCGGTCTGAGGCCGGCTTCGGCCGCGGAATTACGCAGAACCAGCATTGCCAGGATGGCAAGCCCGGCGGTGATTCCTCCAAAGACGAACCAGCATACGCGCCAGCCGTCTTCATTGTACGAATCGAGAATCAATGGAGTAACGGAGCCGGTGATGATTAGTCCCAGGGATGATCCCAGCACGGCGATACCGGATGCCAGCCCCAGTTTTCGAGGCGCGAACCAGGAAGCCAGGAGTGCCATGACGGGCACGTTACTGGCACCGCTCCCGATACCGGCAAGTAACTGGCTGGCGGTTGCCGTTGCCAGTTGATTGGATAATCCGGTTAAGATCATCCCGAGAGCGGCCAGTGCCAGCCCGCAGGTGATCACAATGCGCGGACCGACCCGCGTGGCCAGAATACCACCAAGAACGGATAACGTAAGGTAACCGGCCAGGCTGGCGGTTGCCATCCCCCCGGCCCCGGTATTATCGATAGCCAGCCCGGTTTTCATCTCGGGCAGGACCATTCCATATCCAAACCGGGTCAGGCCCAGCGAACCGAAGACGACCAGCACACTCAGGGCCAGTACGACCCAGCCATAATGGAAACGGTTTGAAAGGGAGGTTATCATTGCGTACGTTCTGCTGCGCAACCATGTACCAGAAAAAAGGCAGGTTGAACGCCTGGCCTGCGTCCAAACTGCCTGGTATCAACCGCCGAACAGGAACTCAACCGGATTCAGAGCGATTTCAGTACCTCCTCCGCGTTGTCCAGATCATCCGGTTTCAGTACAACCATCGCCTGGCTTGTGGCCGGATCAGTGTAGGCGTAGAAATATTTGAGGTTGATGCCGGCATCGGCCAGCGGACGCACAACATATTTCAAAAGGCCGCCGGGTTCGTCGGGCATGGAATAGTTCAGAATGGTATCGATGCGCGTGGTAAAACCGGCCTGGCGCAGCGATTCCTGGCTTTTTTCCGCATGTGGCAGGATCATGCGCACGATCCCGAATTCCCCGCTTTCACTGATGGAAAGCGCGCGGATGCTGATCTCGGCCTTTTCCAGCGCTTCCAGTACTTCCACCATCCGGCCCGGCTTGTTCTCAACAAATACTGATATCTGTTTGACTCTCATTGACGGCCTCCATATATCATTCTGTCTGTTCCCACTCAATTGCCTTTAAACCGTCCATACTTCGACTTTGCTCAGTACGAACAGTGGGTACTACCTATCCCGCTCACCCTGAACTTGTCTAAGGATGAACCCGGAAGCAATCCATGAACAATCCATCAAAGCTCGCTCCGGTCGAACACCCGTTTGGCTTTTCCTTCGTACCGGGTAATGGTCCTTGGTTCTACGAGTTTAATCTTGGCAGCAATGGCGAGCACGCTGTCCATTTCCGCTCTCAACTTTGCTTCAAGGTTCTCCATCTTGGACATCTCGTCGGAGAAGATATCTTCAGAAACCTCCACCCAGACCTCGATGTAATCGGATTTGAACCCTTCCTGGCGGTCCACAACGATCATATAATGCGGCTCCACACCTTCAACTTCGAGCAGGATACTCTCGATCTGCGATGGGAAGACGTTGACTCCCTTAACAACCAGCATGTCATCAGTTCGACCGGTGATGCGTGACATGCGCACGTGGGTGCGACCGCATTCGCAGGGCTCGGGGTTCAGGCTGGTGATATCCTTGGTTCGAAAACGAATGACCGGTTGCGCTTCCTTCGTGAGCGTGGTAATGACCAGCTCACCGGTCTCGCCAAAGGGCAGCGATTCGCCGGTATCAGGATTGATGATCTCCGCCAGGAAGTGGTCCTCGGCGATATGCATTCCGCATTGATAGGGGCATTCGGTGGAGACGCCGGGGCCGATCACCTCTGTTAACCCATAAATGTTAATTGCTTTGATTCCGATTTTACTCTCGATATCGTTGCGCATCTGGTCGGACCACGGCTCGGCACCGAAAACGCCCAGCCTTAATTTAGTATCCCGCAGGTCCACGCCCATTTGAAGCGCAGTTTCGTGGATTGTCAGTGAATAGGAGGGAGTGCATGTTAGGACGGTAGTTCCTAAATCCTGAAGCAGAACGACCTGCCGCTTGGTGTTACCGCCACTGGTCGGTATGACGGATGCACCCAGCTGCTCCGCCCCATAGTGAAACCCGAGTCCGCCCGTGAACAGGCCGTAACCATAGGCGTTCTGGAGCACATCCCCTGCGGTCGCACCAGCGGTGGCCAGCGTGCGGGCCATAACCTCTGCCCAGGTATCGATATCCTTCCGGGTGTAAGGGGCTACCACCGGCTTTCCCGTAGTCCCGCTCGAGGAGTGGAAACGGACGACTTTGCTCATCGGCACAGCGAGCAGACCTAACGGATAGTTGTCCCGAAAATCCAGCTTACTGGTAAATGGCAGCCTGGCCAGATCCGTGATTTTCTGGATATCCCCAGGTTTAATGCCTTTTTCCTTAAACGTTCGCTGATAGAACGGGGAATTATCATATACATGGGCAATCTGGGCTTTCAACCGCTCCAGTTGAAGCTTGTCAAGTTCACTCCGCGGCATTTGTTCGATTTTCGGATCACGCATCATAATTTCACCTCTAAATTCCCTTCATAGCCTTAATGCTTTGATCGAAGGCCGCCAGACTGGATTCTAAGAACTTCGGCGGGACCTTCTTTCGAATATCCGCTTTCCATTTCTCAGCATCCAAATCCAGATAGGTGGACAGGCCCCCCATCATCACAATGTTCAGTGCTTTGGGATTCCCCACCTCCTGGCCGATCCGGACGGCTGGCATCAAATATACAGTGTCGGTATAGTATTTTAACAATCCTTCGATCTCCTCCCAGGTGGGATAGGGGAAAGCGCCGCTCATGGCTGATATTGGCATAACCTTCACATCGGCTACTATGGCCACGCCGTTCGGTCGCAGCCAGGCCGCCCAGCGAGCGGCTTCAACCTGCTCAAAACTGACCAGATAATCCACCTCCCCCTTTTTAATAATAGGGGAGAACACCTTCCCTCCCCATCGAACGTTACTGACCACGCTGCCGCCCCGCTGGGCCATTCCGAGGGAATCGGTTTTCTTGACATCATATCCGGCATGCATACCAATCTCGGCCATCGCGTCACTGGCCAGAATCACCCCCTGACCGCCAACACCGACCATCAACACATTGATATCCTTCATTACTTCACCTCCTCGATGGCACCCTGCGGGCAGACCTGCTCACACACCCCGCATCCCACGCAGACGGCTTCGTCGATCTGTATTTGATCGTCCCAGATGCAGATGGCCGGGCAGCCGATTTCCAAACAGTCACGGCAATCGGCGCATAGAT
>CAZDMY010000087.1:0-9303 GCA_964506405.1 uncultured Dehalococcoidia bacterium
CGAGAGGCCCACGGCAGGTGCGGTGACATCGGGTTTGAGCTCCTCAATAGGGTTGGGGATGGGGGTCGGGTCGGTGGAAGCGCCACGCGGGGTGCTTTTCCACCGGTATGCATTCGATGAGGATGGATGCTGCGTTTCGGCCAATAACACCATCCCCACCAATCAGAATCATGCCAATATTCAGAAAGATTTCGAGGCGTTCGTGCCGCAGATAATCGACCGGGATCAGGAAGAGATACGCGGGCTGCTGGAAATGCTCGTTCGGGCCTATGACCCGTGCATTTCCTGTTCGACGCATCACCTGAACGTACGGTTTGTGTAGATGGGCGAAGGATGATGGGGCAAATGAATCCCTATTTGAAAAAGGATACAGTGGTAATCGGCCTGGGCAATCCCCTGATGGGGGATGAGGGGATTGGGGTTCATATCATCAGGGCGTTAAGTGAGGTTTCTGCTGTCGACGAATCCGTGGATATCATGGAACTGGGTACTTCGCCAATGGCTGTGATTCATACCATTGCGCGATATGACAAAGCAATTATTGTGGATTGTGCCTGTATGATGCAAACACCGGGAACGGTGTGCCGGTTCACCCCGGCGGAAGCAGCTTCCGTCAAATCGCTGACGGGATTTTCTTTGCATGAATGTGAGCTGCTGAGAACGCTCGAGATATCGGCACAACTGGGGGAGTACCCCGCAGAGGTGGTCATTTTTGGTATAGAACCGGAAACGATTGGCCCGGGAGAGGTTTTGTCTATCCGGCTGGAGCAACAACTTGATGAGTATGTGCAACTGATCCGTGACGAGATCGGTGCCCGTAACATATCGCTTCATACTCGAGGAGGGTCCTATGTGCATGGCACTACCGTATCGGGTGAATAAAATCGAATCGGAAAGCCGGGCCGAGGTTGAGGTGAACGGTGTGCGGCGGAAGGTCAATACCAGCCTGGTACCGGATATCGCGGTGGGCGATTACCTGCTGGTATATCTGGATATGGCCAAATCCAGACTGAGCGAAGCGGAAGCAGCGGAGATCCTGGCGTTGTACGATCAGATGGGAGACCTCGTTATACCTGCTTTGGAACCGACTCCGACGAGTGGTGAGCCGGGGGAGCGTGGCCGATGAATCGGGCAAGCCATTCAATCGGGTACCGCAGAGGTGTGTATTTCGCCTTTGCGGCCGCTCTTATCAGCGGCTTTTCCGTCTATATCAACAAGTTCGCCCTCACTTCGGTGGGCGATCCCTTCGTATTTACCAGTGCCAAGAATGTGGCGGTAGCGGTATTACTGGCGGCAATCCTGCTCGCTTTCCGTGCGATCCCTCAGATCATGCGACTCAGCATCAGGCAGTGGTTTATGCTGGTTTCGGTTGGTTGTGTTGGCGGCAGCGTTCCCTTCCTGCTGTTTTTTTACGGATTGAGCCAGGGCACCGCCGCCGGAGCCGGCTTCATCCACAAGACACTGTTCCTCTGGGTGGCAATCATAGCCGTTTTCGTGCTCAAGGAGCGGCTGGGCCGCTGGCACCTGGCTGCCCTGGCTTTGCTGGCCGGAGGCAATTTCCTGCTGCTCGGCTGGCCGGCCAACTGGATGGGTGGTGGAGAGTTATTTATGCTGGCGGCGACGGTGCTGTGGGCAATGGAGGCAGTGATTGCCCGCAAAGCCATGGCGGATATCAGCGCCAATGTCGCAGCATTCGGCCGCATGTTTTTCGGTGCGGTGGTCATGCTGGGCTACCTGGGTATCGCCGGGAAACTTGGGACAGTCTCTACCCTGGATGCTTCCCAGGCAGGATGGATCGCGATCACCGCGCTCTTTCTTCTGGGATACGTGACCTGTTATTATTCGGGGCTCAAACTTGCGCCGGCATCGTTGGTAACCAGTGTTCTAGTGATGGGTTCGGTGATCACCAGCAGTTTGTACGCAGTATTCGATGCCCGGCGGTATACAACCGAGGAGATCATGGGAATGGTGATGATTACCGGTGTAGTGATTGCCATCGGGTTTGTGACGCACCGGATCGCACTTCCGGTGCACAAAAATACCGTTCCTGGCCGGATATAGCAAATGGCAGTGAATGGAACCGTCGTTTTCGCTCGATACGCCTTTATGCCCAATCGCCTGAACTACTGTGGCGGTGACGACAATAAAGAGCTTTTTGATTACTGCGTAGCCCGCCAAAGCGACCCGGGCCTGGTGGATATCCTGAAGAAATTCCAGGCAGCCCTCCCCTATCTCAAGCTGATCGCCTACACCAACGGCATCGCCGATCCGTTCGACCTTCGTGTGGTGGAGGCATACTGGATCGGTAATTCTCTGCTCGAGCGGGTCGATCTTGTCCGGTTCTATGATTCACTGGAGGCCCGCTTTGCCGGACAATTGAATAGAAAGGCGCTTGGCTATCTATTGAGCAAACCCCCGCTGGGTGCCCGGCCTCATCACAGCTTCCACGTATTCGACGTACATGCCCGCACCGGTTCGCTGACCCATGATCTCGAAACCATGGACCGGTGCCGCATCGGTTGGGGTCGCGTAGTGGAGGCCGATCCCGGCCGGTTGCTCGTCTCCCATCGCCCATTGAAGCTTCGGGAAGGCCGGCTTGTGTTAGGGAATGAGGAGCCTCGCATTATTACCGGGCAGATCAACGGGAACGGGTTCGTCTCCGGTTTTCAACCCGGGGACTGGGTATCTTTCCACTGGGACTGGTTATGCGATGTACTGACCGAGCGGCAGGTAAAGAATCTGGAGCGTTATACCCGCTATCACCTGCAACTGGCCAATGGCACCCTGTGATCCTTGTATATACAAAGGAGCATTTTGCTGGGTGAATACCGGAGGGCAGAACTCGATTCGATAACAGGGAACACCCCAACGAAAATTCGGAAATCGTGTTGTACAAAATTCCAAAGGGACTACTCAAATTATGGAAAGTATTGTCATAGTTACGTAATATTACTGGCTAAGACGAAATATCGGCCCGGAACATATACTCCTCTGTCCCTTGATTGTTAACGGGGAAATCCGCTATCATACGGACGTTAATTAAGAGTATACCCTATGACTAAAGACAATCGAAATATCGAGTTGACATCCATCGATAGAAGTATAATTCGCGAACTCGGGATCGATGCGCGGCAGACAGCAGTGGACCTGGCTAAAAAGGTCGGAACGAGCCGGTCAACCGTTCAGAATAGGCTCCAGAAGTTATTGGATGAAGGCATTATTCGGATTGTATCCGCTCCCAATCCGGAAATCCTGGGTTATGGCATGGCCGTGATACTGGGAATACAGACGCGTCCCAATCAAGTCGAGACCACGGCGGCTGAGCTGGCCCGGCGAAGCAGTTTGCAACAAGTGATTGTATGTGCGGGACGTTACAACTTAATGGCAGTAGCAGCTTTCCGTGGGCCCGATGAGTTTGCGTATTTCATTACGAAAGACCTTGCGGGTGTTTCCGGTGTGGACAGTGTTGAACAAATGACCGTGCTACGCATCGTAAAAAGCACTTCTCGATTCATCACATCTGACGAATACTTCTATCCGGAGATTACCGGCAGCCCGAAACTGGATGCGCTTGACGTGATACTGATACGAGAACTGCAACGAGATTCCAAACAAACTCAGGCCGAACTGGCCGAAAAGCTGGAATCAAGCCCTACGACGATAAGAAGGAGAATTCACCGGCTCCTGGACGAGGGCTCCATCGAGATGGTCGCGATCATGGATCCCCGCGCACTCGGATACCAGATAAGAGCGGCAATTGGAATTAGTGTTACTCCCAGCAAAATCGATGATGTAGCCCAGCAAGTAGCCACACTGGACGAAGTCCATCACCTTGTCATCACGACCGGTCGCTATGACCTTATAGGATGGGCCGTTTTCGAGCATGTAGGCAAGCTATCCAGTTTCCTCCGGCATAAATTGGGGCAGATACCGGGCGTAACCGGTCATGAAACGCTCCAGACGATCAATATCATGCGTGATTCCCTGACCGTTTCCATTCAGGGTCTGTAATAAGGGGCTTCCGGCAGAACCCTTGGTTCTTCATCGAAAGGCTTTATCATGAAGACGACATGAAACAGCCGTTCGTACTGAGCTTAGTTAAAGTATGAACGGATGGTCGTCACGAGCCTACTGATCGTTGCTTATCACCACATTCCGTTTCACATTCATGAGCGTACGATCGCTGTCTACTGTAACGTCATATGTGCCACATGGAACGCAACCCACGGAGGCAAGGGCTTTACTTCCTGATTTTGTTGTCGTCACCGAGTATTCGTACAAAGGTGAATCCATCAGGACATCAGCATCAGGTGCAAAGAAGGCGACGGTGAGGGGTATTTCCCAGCCAGCCGGATCCGGGCGTTCAGTCGTATCCTGAAGTCCTACGAGTATGTTGACATCAACGCATCTGACCTGTTCTCCGCAGAACAACATCGTCTCTTCTCCTACGTAGTACGTCGAGTCCATTCGCTTGACCGGCCCAAGGCGTTCGCCATCTATCGCCCACCATTCGATCTTTTCCACCGCAAACGAGGGCGTCCCTGGCCCAATGTCGCTGGCGAATCCTACCCAGGTATGCTCAACCCGGTAGCACTTAATCTGTGAGCTTGCATCGGCCAGTATGATAGACTCCGTTCCTGTGACTTGCCATTGCCATGTGTTGGTCATGGAAAGATCCAGCGTCACATCTCCTCTCACTTCCACATTTGCACACTCTGCCAGTGTGCCGGACTGTCCGACGACAAATGGCCATGCATAATCGCCGGCAGTTTCCTGGAAATTACTGGTCGCTGTAACTTCGATGGTACCCATTCCCACCGCATTCAAGCCAATTACGGATCTTTCCAGACCCAGATCGAAACGGTTTCGCCACTCTTCGCGACTCGTGAGTTCCACGCCGATTTGCATTTCCTCATCGAGACCAAAAATTCGGCTGGGTGTGCCGGATGTGAAACTGGCCTCGGTCTTAAAGCATTGAGCGCCAGGCAACGTTTCCGTACTGGTTACAGTGACCTGCCACTCTTCGCTCACCAGTGAGCCTGATCCGCTGTCATAGAGCACTGTATAGCACTCACTGTCCCCGACAAGGACTGCCAGCGGATCAAGGGTATCACAGGCATCGCCCAATCCATCTCCATCTCGGTCTTCCTGGCCTGGGTTATATGTATTGGGACAATTATCCACACAGTCCATTACCCCATCGCCATCGGTGTCGGTATCAGGAGTGCCACAGCCGCAGATCCCAGGGGCGACCTTATTCGGGTCATTGGGGCACAAGTCGTTACAATCCAGCGTTCCGTCGCCGTCGGTGTCGGTATCGGGCGTACCGCAACCACAGATGCCTGGCTCGACCTTGCCCGGGTCGTCGGGGCAGCCGTCGACGCAATCCGGTGTTCCGTCACTATCGGTGTCGGTATCAGGCACACCGCATCCACAGACTCCGGGATCGGTCTTGGCGGGGTCATCGGGGCAGCCGTCGACGCAATCCGGTGTTCCGTCGTCATCGGTATCCGTTTCCGGCTGGCCGCATCCACAGTATCCGGGATCGGTTTTGTTTGGATCGTCGGGGCAGCCGTCGACGCAATCCGGTGTTCCGTCGCTATCGGTATCCGTTTCCGGCTGGCCGCACCCGCAGTATCCGGGATCGGTCTTGTTTGGATCGTCGGGGCAGCCATCGCAAATGTTGCCAGTACCATCGCTGTCACAATCCGACTGAACCTGATTGGGAACATCCGTACAGTTATCGCAAGCATCGCCGATGCCATCGCCGTCGGTATCTTGCTGATCTGAATTCGCATGTTTCGGGCAATTGTCGATGGTATCGCAAACGCTGTCCAGATCGACATCCGGGCAACTCCCGTACTCCTGAGCTCCCATATCCACTATGCCTTCATAGGGCCAGATACGCGGATCGCCGTCGATATCAGTTGAGGGAATGTAAGGGGCATCATGGGTGCCGGTATCGATACATGGTGAATCTGCCATCAGTTCCAAATCGCCACTGGCGGGATCGGCGAACAGCGGGTCGGCATCGATATTACCGGCACCTTCGTAACCTCCCTCGACATCGCAGAACTCGATGGTGGGCGAACAGGTGAGCGTCCGTATTTCCGGATAATCGCCACTATCGGTTTTGTTTTGCCAGAAAATACAGTTCTTGATAACCGGGTCACTGGCCCACCGCACAAAAAGCCCACCGCCTTTATTGCCGCAGGTGTTGTCATGGAAAGTACAGTTGCTCAGACGAGCACTACCCTGGTTAATGTACACGCCGCCTCCGTAACCCCCGCTGCCGTCGTCTCTGGTTGAGATGTTCTGCCAGAAGATACAGTTGCTGATTCGTGGATTGGCCTTAAAGGTAAATATCCCGCCGCCATATGGGGTCCGGCCGCCGGACCCATCCGCCTGGTTATGTCGGAAGATGCAGTTGATTATGGTTGGCGCGCCGTCTTTTTCGACAGAGATGCCGCCTCCCATATTTGCTTTACCGTTGGTGATGGTGAACCCGTCCAGAACCGAATCCTCCTGCTCGTCCCAATCGAAGTACACTGCTCGCCCCGCCTGTTCACAGTCGATGATGCAGTTATCAGGCCCGTTCTCAGAACGAACGGTAATCGCCTTCCCGTGAAACTCGAGGTTTCTATTCCCCTCACCGGTGTAAATGCCATCCGCCACGATCACCGTGTCGCCATCCGAAGCGGCATCCATCGCATCCTGGATAGTGGCATGGCTTGCCGGAACCCGTAGTCCGTCATTGTCGGCAATCACAAGTCTAGCTATCATCGGTCCCAGTTCCCCCAGTGTGGCCCCCACCGGATTTTCAAGTCCGAGATTTATTGTCTCGGCGGACTCGATATCAGAATCATCCTCAATCGGTACAACAAAGAAGGCGCTCGTTTCACCCGGCGCAAAAGCAATGCTGCCACAGGCACCGGTGTAGTCAGCAGTCGCTTCTGCAGACCCATCCCAGGTGCCGTAATCGATAGTCACTGGCATAGCACAAGCACTGGAGAGGTTCAACCGGATCGTTGCTTCTGATGTCCCTTCCGTGATTGTGTACCGGGCGGCTGATAGAGAGATGTCGGGAAGTGATTCGTCGTCAAGAATGGTGATATTCGTCGAACTTGGTGAACCCATATGGGCCAGTACGGGATTGGTGATTGATAGGCCGAAAGTTTCATGGCCTTCAGTAAGCACATCGTCCATGATTGGAATTGCGATTGTGGCGCTTGTGTCTCCAGGTGCGAAAACGAGGGTCCCGCTCACTGCCATGTAATCGTCAGATTGCCGGGCGGTACCATCAGTGGTGGTGTAACTGACGGTAACCACCTCTGTACTTGTCGGAGACAGCACGACGTCAATATGAGCCGTACCGGCGTCCTCATCAACCCAGAGTGTATCGGAGGCGAGACTCACCATCGGCGGCATGGGTTCGATCAGTTCATGGACCTGTGGCTCTGAAAAGCTGAAGAAGTCGATTTTCTTCACCGGGGCAAGATCGAATATGCCATCTGCATCCCACCATTCCATGATCTGGCTGCCGTCATTCCTGGTGGAAACAACTTTGTAGCACTCGAACGTGCCGGCGGGGACCGTCACCGGCTCAATAGCTGTTACTTCAACAGTCCAGTCGAAATCTTCTTCCCCGCCTATACCGTTGTCCTGGTGTTCGTGATAGGTCCATGTTTTCCCTAAAGTGAACGGCTGTCCATGGCCGGCCGAGTAGTCAGTGCACCATTGAATGCTATGGACCTTCACGATTCCAGCATCAATGGAACTTTCACCATAGATTTTGTCTCTGCTGGCCAAATCCTGCCAGATGAAAACCGGTTCAAGCATGACAATATTGTGGCCCTGGGCATTGCGATGAGGAGGGGTATCGAAAGTGGTTTCCGTTTTATAGCAATCCACTCCTTCTCTATTCTCTAAAGTGGTTATGGTTGCGGTCCAGATTTCGGACTCATCGCCGCATGTGGTTTGGTAAATCCAGGCCTCCCCAACGGCCGGGACTAGTGCCTTCGATTGAATAAGTCCCGGTGGCATGAAGAGGGTTGCTATTATAATTATTGTTAAAGTAAGTGCCGTGATCGACCTAATTCGGGTACTCATAATGCCAGCACTACGAGTCATGTTTAACATCCATGTCCTCCTGACAAAGAATATTGATTTGCAACCGGTGTATATCATTTATAGACTTGCAGATCGTTATCGATGGCCTAAATGTCACATCGTATTATATGTTTAAGTGGCGAATATGTCAAGATAAATATTATTGCATGATCTTTTTGACTTTTTCTTGAGCCTGATGAGTGGCGGATGAGAAATGTGTCAAAGGTTAGGCATATAAGCTTGACATATTGTCCAGGCGTTAATCAGGCTGCTGTATACCAGGCGGTCGACAGCTAACGTTGCCTGCGGCTAAGACTATTGTGGCATTTGAACCGCTATTTTCCCAACCATTGAATCAAATGCGCCGTTAGCAGAATTTTATTTCGCCATAATGGTCGGTGCTCACTCGAATGGAAGTGATGTGATAAAATAATGCTCGTGTGGTAACTGAATACTAACTTGAGGCGGGGATAATGAACGAAGACCAGACAATGGCGATCCTGTACGAAATCCATGAGGGGTTGCCCAGGGGCGGGCCGGGAAGTACCGTATCCACGCAACGGGCATTCCGGATGGCAGCCGAACTTCCCCCGAAACCCGCGATCCTGGATATCGGCTGCGGACCCGGCATGCAGACCCTGGACCTGGCCGCTTTAACCGATGGAACGATCGTTGCGCTGGATAATCACCAGCCTTTTCTCGATCAATTGATGGCCAAGGCCAGGCAGCATGGATTGCATACCAGAATAAGGACAGCCAATAGAAATATATTCTCAATGGATTTCGCGCCGGAAACCTTCGATCTGATCTGGGCAGAGGGAGCCATCTATATCATCGGATTCGAAAAAGGGCTTCTGGATTGGGAACCGTTGCTGAAACCGCACGGGTATATAGCCGCCTCGGAAATTGTCTGGTTGAGGCCGGATTCGCCCAGGGAACTGCAGGATTTCTGGGCTGAATCGTATCCGGGTATGCAGACGATCGACGAGAACCTGGCCACTATCCGAAGATGCGGATATCATGAGATCGGTCATTTTGTTCTGGACGAATCAACCTGGTGGGAGAACCTGTACACACCGATCCTGAAAAGGTTGCCCGTGTTGAAGGATAAGTACCAGGGGAACCCGGAAGCACTAGCCGTGCTTCAGGTGGAAGAAAAGGAAATCGATCTTTTTCGCCGATATTCTGATTACT
>CAZDMY010000088.1:0-9185 GCA_964506405.1 uncultured Dehalococcoidia bacterium
AATGAATATTGCTAAGTGCTGGATACCCATTGGGAATCTGGAATTTATCATGTTCTTTCACCCATCTTCGTCCGTAGCGAATTCAATTTTCCTTCCATGCTCACCTGCTTATCGCGCCGGTCATCGATCTTGATGCTGGTGATGATGCGCTTCACTTCATCGTTGAAGGCACTTTCATGCATTCGCCGGGCCAGATCCAGTAACATCCCAGCATCCCCCTCAATAACAGTGCCCATGGGTGTTAACTCAAAACGTACACTCGATTCCTGCTCAATCACCCTGGTTATCCGGGCAATATGATGGCTTACTGAGGGACTTTGCGTTCCCATTGGTACGATACTTATTTCCATAATTGCCATTTCGAACCTCTTACGCTCGTGGAATCGATTTGAACAGCCGGGTCGCCGGCAAGCCGCAATAATGCTAGACATCTCCAGGCCGCACATAGACCTTTCTGGGATAAAGGCGTTACAGTATCGGCTGATTAGTCTCCCACGGGAGAATCGGCTCGTCGCGTAAAGCAGCCAGCAGGCGGGCGATCATTTGGGGATTCACCAGGAAATAGCAGCGCTTGTTACCCTCCCGGCGACAATCAACCACACCGCAATGGCGCAGCAACGCCAGATGCTGGGAAAGACTCGATTGTGTCAATCCACTAACCAACTGTTCTACCTCAGTAACACATCTTTCCCCACCTAGGAGTCGCTCTAAGATCTCCAGCCTCACCGGATGTGCCATTACCTTCAACCACTTTGCTTCTGCAATATAATCTACTGGACTCATAGTTAATCCTATAAAGTGAATTAAATTGGAATATTAAATTATTTGAATATACAAATTTATTATAAAGATTCCGGCGTTATGATGTCAATACAGATTACGCAGATGGAGGTTTTAGAACGCTATCGCCGACATCGACACTGAGGGGAACTGCGACCACCGGGCACTTAGCCTGGAGGAGGAAGAAAATATTAGCTGGTTCCTCACTTAAAGATTCGTAATTGCCCTGCCCTTTGGCGATGATCATATCTACTGAACCGAACAAACTTCGAAATTCGGGCGAGCACAGTGAAAGGATGGTGGCAGGTGCACCCGAACCATTTGAGATGACGCGTGTCAGGCTTGGCAACCCGACCATTTCGGCATCAACCAGCGTTGCGTCATTAATAATAGGGGTTTCGCGGACGGCTACGGTGACCTGGTGATCGCCTTGTGCCAGAATGTGCTCAATCAGGAGTTTATCAAAGACGATCTCGCCGGCATTATCTGCCAGGTACAGAATGCTGGACGCATCCTTGATCTTCGCACGAAATGCGGTGTAGCCATCGTATCCCAGTGGCCGGTCGAGCGCTTCATTGATGACGTTTTCAATATCTCGGGTAACTGCGTAGGGACCCAGATCGAGGGAGTTGCCTGCAATGGCCAGCTTGCAGGCAGCCAGCAGCGGATCATCGGTATTTGACACGCGGCGGGTCAACTCCAGATAGAAGCTCAGTACCTTCTCGTTCGCCTCCCGCTTGGCCTGGCGAAACGGGTCTTCGTTCCCGGTGATGCGATAGACCTCGCGGTACACATGCTGGGCGATTTCCGGTGGGGTTATTCCCAGCGCGAACGAGGGCATCATTTGAGCGACGGCGTCGAGCACCTGGCGCTGGACGCGCTCATCATCTGTGGCGGCTCGCGCTGCGCCTAATGCCTGACGCAGGAAACAGGGCAGGCAATCTAAATATGTCCTCATCTGAAACCTCAGGCTTGAATCTTATGGGCCAGTTCAGTGATGGCAGTATCCAGCGGATTGCAGGTTTCGACCATCTCGATACCAGATAGCTTCAGCTTTTCCATCGCATGCGGGCCGGCTTTTCGGGTAATGGTATATCAAATGTTTCCTGGTTCAGATCGCAACCGAGCAACCCGATCGCATCCGCACGGCACTGACGGCAATGCCACATCTGACGGATGAACCGATTGCATTCATTCTGTGCTGCCTTACGTTCGCCTTCCGACGGACGTTTCAAGTGCGCGAATTTGTACTGGGGAATGAGGGGCATGATGTTTTGCATAAATGCCCCCAGATCGCGGGTTTTCCGGGCGACATCCACCAGGTGCCGGTCGTTGATCGTCGGGATCATCACGGTATTGACCTTCACGAGTATACCTTGCTGCACTGCCAGTTCGATTCCCTCCAGTTGTCTGGCGAGTATCAATTCAGCACCCTCGCGATCCTGATGGTAAGCCCCGTCGCAGTGAACCCACGAATAGATTTGTTTGCCGATATCAGGATTGACCGCGTTAATGGTAACGGTCAAGGTTTCAACCTGCAGGTCGTGCAGGATATCCACTTTTTCCGGGAGCAATAATCCGTTAGAACTGATGCAAAGATGGATCCGGGGAAATCGATCGCGAACCATGCGAAGAGTCTCGAAAGTTTCCTCATTTGATAACGGCTCTCCGGGGCCGGCGATTCCAACGGTATGGATGTAGTCCAAGGTAGCCATCACCCGTTCTACTCGCTCCAGCCCTTCAGCGGGAGTCAGTAGTTTGCTCGTTACTCCAGGCCGGCTCTCGTTGATACAATCGAATTCTCGCAGGCAGAAATTGCATTGGACATTGCATTCTGGTGCGACCGCCAGGTGAATTCGGCCAAAGAAATGAGAAGCCTCCTGGTTGAAACAGGGGTGCTTGGCGATAATTCGCTTGACTTCCGAGGTCATTTCATCCCCGACAAAACCCGTTTGGAGATCGAGTTCATTGGATGATAGTCTCATTGTATCGACCGTGTCACCCCTTTCGGTTGCTAAAGTGCACTTGCACTAATCTTGAGATCATGTTTTCCAGCTTACCAATGTAGCAATGGATTCACGGTCGCTTCGGAATTGATTGGCAGCCGCATCCCAATCCGGATATCCGATGGCGATCGATACAATCAAACGCTTGGACAGCGGGATATCGAGCGCCTTTCGCAGTGCGTCGGGATAGAATATCGTGTCCTGCTGGATGCATGTTCCCAGGTCCCATTCGAGTGCGGCCAGGGCGATGGTCTGAGTGACAATACCCAGGTCCACCAGTGATATCTGGTGTTGCTCGTTGAAGATTGCCTGGTCAGCGGCGATCCAGATAGCAGCCGGCGCATCGAAGAAACGTTTGCCTTTGACCTGCCACTCATAACGGGCAGATTTGTCGCGCCGCTCAATCCCCATTGTGTCGAAGAGGGTTCTTGCCAGAGTCGCCTGCCGGTCACCGTAAGGGGAGGCAAGTTGACTGGGGGGGAGCGCTTTGAAATCCGGGGTGACAGGAGCTTCGGCTTCCATTTGCTCAATGTTCACCCGTTTGGCAGTTTCCAATGATTTTCCGGTCAGGACAATGAACTCCCACGGTTGATAATTTGTGGCCGAAGGCGAAAGGCGTGCCAGTGAGATAATCTCTTCTACCGCCTGCTGTGGCACAGGTGTGGCTTTGAATGCCCGGATGCTGCGTCTTTGTTTTATTGCCTCTATCAGGTCCATCAATGCTGCCTCAATTTCGCTTCAGCTGCGCAATGCGCTGGAGGATATCATTAGTTTTCGATTGCAATCCGGTTACCTGCTCGGCGAGCTCGGTGGCCGTTATCGGTTCAAGCGTGATCACTCTGATGGCACTCTGAGTGCAGGAATCGATACATACACCACATCCGTTGCAACTGGATTGGTCGATTTCCGCCTGACCGGAATCGAGAGAAATAGCTCCTCGAAAACAAGTCATAGCGCATCGCCCGCAGGCCAGACACAGGTCTTTGTTTACAACAATCATTGTCAGTTTACTCAATATCAAACTCAAGGCCAACCCCGACCTGGATGGCGTCGTTACCATAATCCTCGCTAATAAATTCGATCGCTTCATTCCCCGAGCAGTGGCAGGGTGCCGCTTTTTGCACCCCGAGTTCCCGAAAGCTATCCACGACCGACCGCTCAGGGAAATGAAATCCACCCAGCACCAGGTATACATTCTCACCTGTCAGTTCCTTTGCCTTTCGAACGATATTAACGATTCCGGGATGCGCGCAACCGGTGATTACTACTAATCCTCTCGATGTTTTAATGGCAAGCGCTTGTTCAGCGATAATGCCCTGCATTTCTCCGGTGGTGTAAACGCCTTCGAAAAGTACTCCCCCGTTGCTGATTTCTTCCACCTGTGCACCGGAATCCCTTACGGATTGCTTGAAATTGTCAGGAAACGACTGTGGCAGATAAATGGTGACACGGCTGTTTGCCGTCAGTAAGGCTCCCAGCCCGTTGGCGTGATCCCAGTGGGCGTGAGACAGGACAACTGCCTCGATCTTTTCCGGATCAACGTTCATCTTCTGCATATTTTCCATGAGTATTCCGCCATCTGCGCCCGTATCGAATAGAATCGTCTTATGTGGCAGGTAAATGACACAGGCGAATCCCCAACCCGGTTCAAGGGCCGGCTTGAGGGATTTGTTGTCAAATACCACCTTCAAGGAAAGCTCTGCCATATTACACTTCACCTTAGGGATTTTTGACACCTAAATTTCTTTCGTGATGGTAACGGGCTCGTTTCTGTGGGCAACTGCCGCATCCAGGAAAAGTTTCCCGGTAAGATATTTGAGCGGAGGTGAGAGGTAGGCCAGCCGCGCACCCTGAGGGCAATTCTTTACGCAGCGCATACATCCCAGACACAGTTTCTCAGCAGCCCTGTTCTTATACCGTTTTGTCTCTATATCGATTATACCCATCGGACATGATTGCACACAAATGCCACAGTCGATGCACCTCTCCAGGTGAAGTTGTGGCTTGGGTGGCATAGGGGGCGTCATACGTAGCAACGTATCGCGCTTACCGGGAATGTCGATTTCCTGTAAGCTTTGAAGCTTTCCTTGAGTATTGAGGATGTGCGCTCCGAATTCCCGAGCCAGGGACAGGTCGTGTTCGTCCGGCCGGCCCAAAGCGACGGGAAATACAGATGAAAGGGAGTGCTCGCCGATAAATGCCCCCGCACCGATCACTTGAAAATCGCTGGCATTCAGTAGCGAAACCAGTTGCTTTAATGCAATGCCGATGCCTTTGTTTCCATACACAACAATGGCTATGGCAGATTTTCCTCGAGCATTTACTGGATTACCCTGGAATGCATCCGCCAGAAATTGAGGGATTTTACCAAAATAAACGGGCATTCCGATCAGACAGAGATCAGCAGACGCGATCCATTGGTCAAACTGGGTGAAAAAAAGTTCCCGATCGGCGATAGCAGATAAATCCAGTGATGTTAGTTCCTCCTGACTTAATCCCGAGGCGATGCTTTCGATCACGGTTTTGGTGGTTCCGGTCGGAGAAAAACAGGCGGCTTTGACAATCAATTGAGACAATAAATTTCCTTGATGATAAATTGTTATTCCAGTGCCTGCAACACTACCGTAGTGAAGTAGGTAACCGTTTTTTGAAGGTTCTTTTTCCTGGCAGCGTAGTTTAGATTAAACGTGCAGAACGGGCAGGCGCTGATCACCGATTCGGCAGGCGCTGCACTTAACACGTCACCGGCAATCTCCAGGGAAAGATCTCGATATACTGAACGCATGCCGCCCCCCGCGCCGCAGCACACCGCCTCATTGCCATTGTTTTCCATTTCCTTCAAGTCTAATCCGCACCATTCGAGAACCTCTCGGGGTGTTTCCATGAACCCTTCCCCCCGGCTCAGCCGGCATGAATCCTGGTAGGTGGCTGGTTGTCCGATTTTTTTTAAGATAGATGGCTTCTGTTTGAGCTGCTCATGAATGGGTTCCAGAATGTGCTGGACGGCGAAATCCATCTCGCCCAGCAGGTCCGGGTAGAAGTACTTGAAGCATTTCAGGCAACCGTTACAGGGCACGATTATTTTACGGATTCCTAAAGACCCGAATCGGTCCGCATTCTTTTGAAAGAATTCTCCCGCCAGGTCCGTTCGACCGGATTCATACAGGTAAGTGCCGCAGCAGCCTTCATCTTCGAGGATCATGAAGTCTACGCCAAGCTTCTTCAGCACAAGATAAGATGAGCGTGCGGCTTCCTTGACCAGATATGAGGGCAGGCATCCCAGGTATAGAAGCGTATCCGATTCGTGCTCGGGAAAAGTCTCCGGCAACCAGTCCAGCCTCCGGGCCGGGTCACCATTAACTGAATTACCCTTTTCCAGGATCCCTTCGATCACCTTCTGGTGAGCCGGCAGCGGTCCCAGCTTCTTTTCGGCCATCGCTTCCCGGGCACAATGGATGATCCGAGTGATGGGGATTCTCTCCGGGCAGATCGATTCGCATTGCATGCACTTAGGGCAATTATAGAGGCTTTCGATGGAGCGATCGTCGATTGCTTCTCCGCGGAAAAGACGGGCCGCGGCGTTCAGCCTTTCTGCCGGGGAAAACAACAACTCATTTGTGGCCCGATACGTCGGGCAGATATCCAGACATTTCCCGCACCGGGTGCAGGCGGAAATCAGTTCGATCGCTTCAACGGTTCTCAAAACCACTATTCATCCTTAGAGCGATTCCATCCATCGGGCGACAATCTGCGGATCGAACGGTCCCCCGTGTGCCGGATAGATCACGGAAGGGTGCTGATCCAGCACGTGTTTAGTGCTGTCCTTGATGTAGCTCCTTCCTGTTTCGAAAGGGGGCAGATTGGGATGTCGGGCCCGAATCTTTCCGAAAAAACCGCCCATAATCAAATCGCCCACGAACGCTTCCCCCGAATCCAGAATTACTGAAATAGATCCTTTCGTATGGCCGGGGGTCAGCAGTATCCTGCCGTTGATCCCGAATTCCTCCAGGCTCCTCTCTTCATCGATCAGGATATTTGGCTCTACCGGTTCCGTTCTTACTGAACGCATATACAGTGGCATGAGACGCGCGAACAGACCGACCGGTTTATCCATCGGGGATATACCCGTGCGAAGGGCGTCTGCGTCTTCTGCCCCGACGGCAACCAGCGCTCCCGTCTCTTTTTTTATTGCCGCGAGCGATCCCATGTGATCGAAATGACTGTGGGTGATAACGATCAGCTTAAGAGGGAAGCTTGCCTTTCGGCATTCCTCGAGAATCGGTTTTGCGCCTCCAGGCAGACCGGTATCGACCAGGATCGTCCCGTTATTTCCTTCAATGATGAAGGTGTTAGCAAATCCTTTGACCGCAACTTTTGTAATTTGCATCCTGTCCCCTTTCAAAGGCGTGGCCTTCGCCGCAATGTTTCGGCCATGTTAAGGGGCTGAACCGGGGGTTTGACCGCTTCGTACACCATCACTGCCCGATCCCCGAACTGCTCAAAATCCTGTTGGATCGAACTCATTTCTTCTTCGGTCAGTGGTTCGACTGCACAAGGACGCAAGGGAGTGTTTAACTGGATCTCATCCGGGCACATCTGTTCTGCCAGCGTGGCCATCTCACATGCCCTGTTCTTATTGGTTTCGACGAACATCATCTGGAGTGCCAGCGTACCCGAGAATTCCTTTCGAAACTGCTTAATGCCCTCGCACATTTTTTTGAAGGTGATGCCTTTCACCGGCCGATTGATGGTTCGGAACAGTGCCTCATCCGGCGCATCCAACTTGGCCACCACCACGTCAGCCTGTGAAAGCTCGCGGCGGACGTTTTGATGACACATCATGGATGAATTGGTCAATACAGCGGTTGGCAGGTTAAGATCTGATTTAACAAGCTCGATCGCCTGCCCGAGATTGGATGCCAGTGTGGGCTCGGCCATACCGGAGAAGGTGACATAATCGATTTCTATTGCCTGTACTAATGCCAACTCATTTTCAATCTGCCTGAGTGAAACATATTCCTGCCGGTAGCTCGTTCGATGAATCGTTCTGCCAAGCTGGCAGTAGACGCAATCGAAAGAACATGTCTTCCCTTGAGTAGATACCAGGTCAACGCCCAGAGACCGGCCCAATCGCCATGACGGGACAGGCCCATAGATAATGGAGTTCATACGTTATCTTGCTCGTACGATAATGAAAGCTGTCTATCCCCACTTCTGAATCAAATAGCCTTCAGGGAGGTGGGCGGTGCCTTTCACGCAGGGAAGGCTGGTTGCTTGATGAACCTTTTCGATAATGGCATCGATATTGTCACAGAACCCGCCGTTTTTCATATCCCATCCATCATCTCCCTTCGTTGCAAAGGTACATGTGCAGAAATGAATGGCCTCAGCGCCCTTGTTTTTAAGAATGTTTGCCTTTTCTACTGTATCGTCTCCGGGGCAATGACAAACAAATACTCCGGCTGGCATGCAATCCTCTTCGTATAATTGAAATCCCTCTTTCCCGCCGATCATGGCGGCGAAACATGAGGTTTGCGGGCATTTCTCAAGATTCTTTTCGCATCTTATCATAGCTACCTTTGTCAATAATAGCCTCCTTGCGGATAATCAAACATCCGTTCCCCATGATTGCCAGCGGCGGCACCTTCCGCCGCCTCCTCTGCCTCGTCCCCTGCCGCAGCCCCAACCTCGACCGAATGTAATTTGGGTTTGTGTACCACCAGTGAAATCATATATCTGACGCCTTTGCTCATCGCCAAGCACCTGGTAGGCTTCGTTTATCTCTTTGAACTTTCGGTCCGCTTCAAATGGGTCATTCGGATTCCGGTCGGGGTGATATTGCATGGCGAGCGTTCGGAATGCCCGTTTAATATCCTCCTGACTGGCCTCCCGGCTGGTATTGAGTATTTGATAATAGTCTTTCATATCCGTGGCTCCTGATTTATCTTGCCCAGTGGACGACTTCCATCAAGCGCCCTGGAATCAAACCTCCGACTATGCCCACATACCGTCTCAACAGGCTTCCTGAAGGTTTGGGTTTGAGTGATGGAATTCTTGAAATTGTCTGTGATTGATGGATGGCTTTCAATTCCTGCAATGTGTCTAGATCCGTTCCTCTGGATTCTATTTCCCGCCAGATGCATTCCTGATTAGGGTCGAGAGTGCATTGCCGCCCTTCCTCCGGGGCCTTTTTGCATGGTCCATATAAGCTCCGAGCCGGGCATGAGGCCATCGGACAGATGCCCCCGGTAAAGGAGATGACACAGTGCCCGCAGGCTTTACATAATGTTTCGGCTACCGGCGGGTCGATGGGGTTACCCGGATGAAGCAGGCTGGAAGCGCCAATGGTGTCACAGGCGGCGATCACCGGTACGCCGGGATGGCATAACACGGCCGCCT
>CAZDMY010000089.1:0-9148 GCA_964506405.1 uncultured Dehalococcoidia bacterium
TTTGACTGTCCCCAGTAGGAGCCCCTTCTTCTTCAGGAACCGTAACCATGATCTCGCCATAATTTATCGATCCTGGAGATACAGGACCTGCCGGTGAAATATACCGCGTGCTGACGGGTATGGTAACATCCACGCTTCCGGTGGTAATTTCGGAAATGATTCGCGGCCTGCCTGCCTGAACCTCACGGCCAACTTCATTGATATGCGCATAGAGAAAGCTGTCGTTTTCTTCCAGTGCCCTGGCAAAATCGAACACGCTTTGTGGTGTATCTATCCCTCCTTGAAGCGAAATGAGATCCGTTGTCATGTTAATGTTTGAAAAGTTGGCAGCTCGCGGGGCGATATCCATGAGAGTATCGATAGTTTGCCCATAGTGTCCGTAACCCGCCCGGATAGTCTCCCTTGCTTCCTTCAGGCGATCAATTTCCGCCTGGAGCTTTGCAATCTCCTTTTCTTCCTCTGGGGGGCGCTTTAGCACCTTGATCTTGTCCTCCCAATCCTGGAGGTCCTCTTCCAGCGCCGTGGTTTTATCGGTGGCATCCGCTTGCCAGTCGTAAGCAAAAGGAATGCCTACTATCGCGACGACCATCAGAACTGCCAGCAGGATGAAACCTACCGGTTTCGGACGGGGCCCGTATTTGGTTCCCCAGATGTTAATGCGAATATCCTGGTATCCGGTTGAAGTAACAAGTGGCTTATCACTACCGCGAAGTCTCATCGTTCTAATCTCCTATCCAAAAGAATATGGCAACACCACCGCTTACCCCCGGAGGGCAAGTCCAAGATTGACTGCGTACGAAGCTAATGGGAATGCCGGGTCATGAGTAAAGGGCA
The DNA here is from genome assembly GCA_964506405.1 of uncultured Dehalococcoidia bacterium. GTDB lineage: Bacteria > Chloroflexota > Dehalococcoidia > SZUA-161 > SpSt-899 > JBGLNL01. Next base: position 835 of record CAZDMY010000089.1, read on the forward strand.
GCATCAGCTTCTTGACAGGGTATTCGATTTCCTCTTGTATAATCATCGCCGTATCGGGAGAATCCGCCATTTCTCCGGTAAGATAAACCGGGGTATCCGAAGTGATTGGATTCTCAGCATGTTCCCGATTGTAAAATTCCAGTGTCCTGACGATTTCCCCGCCTAACCGGCGCACATTATCCTCCAGGATCATTTCGCCCTTTTTAGGAATGAACGTGCGCATGATGGAAGGAAGGCCTTCAGCGACGACTGTGATCCCGAAATTATCCGCCTCGAGGTCCAGGAGGAGTCCGTTGCGGCAGTTTACTGCCCGGGCTAAAGCCAGCGCCTTTAAATCAAGCACATAGGGTCTGGTTCTGGCATGGCCCAGGGCAGAGATAAGCAGGTCAATGGGTTCTTTGGGAACCCCTACTACGAAAACATCCGACCGGTTCCCCTTGGTCCCTAAGAACTGATGGGTGAGATAAAGTTCATCCAATGGCAAGGGCATTTCCTTTTCAGCAGCGTGGCGCACATTGGGGACAAACTCCTTGGGTTTTCCTTTAGGAATATTAAGTATACGGAATGTGAAATGTAAACCTGTCAGGCTGACGATGATTTTATCCCGTTTACCTTTATGGGCCTTGAATAAAGAATTGATGGCTTCGGCCAGTGCCTTTGGTTCCAGCACAGTGCCGTCTCTGATGACCCCCGGTTCAAGGGGTATACTTCCCCACCATTCGACAGTCTTCTTATTGAGGATCAGCCCCTTTACGTTACTGGATTCAATATTCAATGTGGTCACAGGTTTGTTAAACATGGCGAGCCTCCTTATACCGTGGGTGTCCCTGATTCTGTTGGTTCGGCCGGGCCTGGCTTAGAATAGAGATATCCGTTCAGGTTGACACTCCACTGACTACCTTGTCCCGAAATGGATACCTCCTCGACAACGATGGTCGCGTATTGGTCGTCTCCGATGGTTCCGTTTTCCAGCTTATCAACAAAACGAAGTACGTTGGGGAGCGTCCCTTCCGGAGAAAGGTCGAATTTTACCTTAAAATAATCATTACCGTCAATCTGTTCTATATCAGCAGGACTAAATCCGCCCAGGGGCAGTATCTGAACATTACATTCATTGGCGGCTTGAAGCAGTATCTCCATGACATTGTTTGAACTCAGATCGTTTTTAAACAGGCTTTGCTCTAATGCTAATTCGTCTCGGGTTTGTTCAAGCAACTGGTCCAGATCTTCGACAGGCCTGTCTTTGATTATCTGCCATTCATCTTTGGCTTTATCGATGGCAGTTTCAAGATCGTCCTGTTTGCTCTGTTCATCCATGACGGCATATCCCATCAAGCCATAGCCTGCGACACACACTACAATAACGACTGCGAAGATGATCATCGCTATTGTTTTTGAGATCTTGATTTTCGGGATACGTATGTTTTGTGATTGAAGTTTTTTCATTTTCCCCCCTTATTGAACCGGGCAAGCCGGTACTTATGGCTATATGGGTTACTATAGTGGTTTAATAGCCTAATCGCCATTCGGTAAATCCCTACTCCAGAGTGCCCAATACCGTATACATAGGCATGATTACGGATAATGCGATGAATCCCACCACGACGGCGATGCCCACCACGATCATCGGCTCCATCATAGCCGTTAATTGATCCAGCCTCGCTGACACCTCACTTTCGTAGAAGGTGGCTACATTTTCCATACTGGCATCCAGTGTACCGGTTTGTTCGCCTACCGTGTACATCTGCACCATAAGGGGCGGGAAAATGGCGTTCATAGCCATTGGTTTGGCCAGGCCGTGCCCCTGTACCAGCCCCTCCTGGACTTCCCGCAATGCATTTCGGATGATCCTGTTCGGGGCCACTTGAGTAATTATGTCCATGATACGTGGAAGCGGGACCCCCGCGGCCATTAGTGTTGAGCCGGTCCTGGAGAATAAAGCCATGTTACTTTGAAGCACGACCGTTTTTATGAGCGGCATCCGCAGCATAAACCTATCCTTGGCCAACTGACCGGCCGGTGTTCGCAATGCCAGAACAAAAGCGATTACTACTGCGATGACAACGGCAAATATTAGAATTGCGTGGTTCGAGGCCGTATCGCTGATCGCCTTAAGTATTTTGGTTGGCAGCGGTAATTCGGCATTCATCTTATCGAACATGGACATTAGTTCGGGGAGTACATAGGTGATAAGGAGCAGAACGACCAGCAGGGCTACGATAAGTATTACCGTGGGATAGGTAAGCGCCCGTTTCACTTTCTTAACTGCCATCTGGCCTCTCTCGGCGTAATCGACGGCCTGTTTGAGCGAAAGCGCCAGGTCGCCACTGTGTTCGCCCGCAGTGGCCATATGAACATATATGCTGGAAAATGCGTTCGGGTATTTGGCTAATGCATCCGAAAACGAGCTTCCCGCTTCAAGGTCCGACCTCAGCCCGGCGATCACTTTCCGAAAGGCCGCTCGTTCTGTCTGCGCTTCCAGCAATTGAAGTGCCTGAGGGAGTGTCAACCCCGCGTCGAGCAGCGTCGCCAACTGCCGGGAAAACGCCATGACATCGTCGGGCTTCACCCCATAAAGGGAAGGGAATGCCTCCTCCAGGTTGATGCCGCCTCTTACCTTCTTTATCGAAATGACGGTGTAACCGGCGTTTTCGAGAGAATCGCGCGCGGCATTCTGGCTGGCAACATCGAGTTTCCCCTTGACGGTTTTTCCATCAGAATCATATGCTTCGTACTGGTATGCCATATTATTTGCTCCAGTTAGATTCTATTTATCTCTGGCCGACAGAGAATACGGTACGCAGTATTTCGGTTGGCGTGGTGACCCCTTGTTTTACCTTTTGCATACCGTCTTGTCGCATGGTTACAAGCCCTTCCTGGATAGCCTGTGTTTTCATCTCTCCCGCAGTTGCATTGTCGACAAGCATTTGCCGCAGGGGATCGCTTATCTGCAATACCTCGAAGACCCCGATGCGCCCGAGGTACCCCGTATTGTTGCAGAATGTGCACCCTTTTCCGGTACTGAAGTTTGCATCTCCCTCTCCCATTTCCGCTGTATATGCCGCAAGTTCCTCCGGTGAAGGTTCGTATGGAATACGGCAATGCGGACATATTCGCCTGGTCATCCTCTGGGCGACGACCCCTATCAGGGTTGAGGCAATGAGGTAAGGCTCAGCTCCCAGATCGATAAGACGATAAATAGTACCGATACTGTCATTGGCATGGACAGAAGAGAAAACCATATGTCCGGTCATCGCCGCCTGCAAGGCAAGCCTGGCCGTCTCACCATCCCGAATTTCACCGATCATGATGATATCCGGATCATGGCGGAGAAATGTGCGCAAGCCGGTCGGAAATGTAATGCCGGCTTTCGTGTTTACCTGTACCTGGCTGAGGTTATCGAACTGATATTCCACCGGGTCTTCGATCGTCATGATATTATAACTGTGCCTGTCGAGGTTGCTGATGGATGCATACAGCGTGGTTGTCTTACCCGATCCCGTAGGTCCGGTTACTAAAATCATACCATAAGCGCTTTTTAGAAGTTGGGTGTACTTATTGAAGGAATCATTTGAAAACCCGAGGCTTTCAAGGCTGATAAACGCACTCTCTTTCCCCAGAATACGAAGGGTTGCCCTTTCTCCGTAGATAGTCCCGGTGGTCGCCACTCGAATATCTACTACATCCGTCCCGCTTTTCACCGAGAACTGCCCATCTTGCGGCCGCCTTTGCTCGGCGATATCCAGCCCTGCCATCACTTTGATCCGGGTAATTAAAGCAGCATGAGCACTTAGCGGCAGGCTGGCGCTATCATGAAGAATACCGTCGATTCGATAGCGAACACGCAAACGGTTTTCATGCGGTTCTATGTGGATATCCGACGCTCGTTCCTGTATTGCCATGGAAACCATTAGATCAAACGTCTTGACGATGGGAGATTTGAGAATGGCTTCCAGGTCGATAGGACCTTCCGGTTGCTCCAGTTCGTATGGAATGTACTCGTTGAGTTGTTTCTCAATCCGGTTGCTTGTCTTGGCAAAATGGACGTTTATCGCCTGCTCTATTTGCTCCGGAATTCCCAGCAGGGATTCCACACTCATCTTGGCTTCAGCCTGAATATCTTCGATGGCATAAATGTCGGTGGGATCGGCCATTACCACATATAATACATTATCGATAATGTCCAGTGGAATTAACAGGTGTTTCCGGGCGGTTTCTTCGGAAACCAGTTTGAGGGCCTGCGGCTGAACGGTATGCCGCTTCAGGTCGATCAGGGGCATGTTCAACTGAATACTGAGCGCCGTCGCCAGTTGTTCCGGCGTCACCATGTCCTGTTCCGCCAGAACATCCCTCAAGCGTTTTCCCTGCTTGAGTTGTATTTGTACTGCTTGTCCTAGATCTTCTGCATTCAGCAAATCAGCTTCAATCAGAATATCACCAAGACTCTTACCTCGATAAGCGTTATACTGGGCTCCCGCCTCTTCCCGGATTCTTTCCTTTTTCTGCCTGCCCTGCTCCTCTATTGCCTCTGCCAGCTTGTCAGCGTCGAGGGAATCTGCCTCTATGAAGCCACTGTTGCGATGGTCGCTGTCTTTTGGTACGTTTGCCATCTTCTATGTAGAAATCCTTCTATGCGATTGGTCGAACGACAATATCTCATCAACAATTCCCTACCCACCACGAAGTACCTGGTAAATCAGCTTTCCTCCAGCCATGATGCAATCCGAGCTATAAGCGTCGTATTCTCCACCGGTTTACTGATGTATTCATTTGCTCCCACTGTAAGTCCTGTTGTCCTGTCGACATCCTGACCTTTCGCCGAAAGCATAATAATCGGAAGCTTAGCGGTTTTGGGATTGGATCTCAGGCGGTTGCATACCTCGTAACCATCAAGGCCGGGGAGCATTACATCCAATATCAATAAATCAATATCCTCTTTCTGGGCTGTCATAAGCCCCTGCAGTCCGTTTGATGCGGTCAGTACCTCATAACCTTCTTTTTCCAGAGCATATTTAACAGCTCTTGAAAAGCCTGCCTCATCATCAACCATTAGAATTCGCTTGGCGATGGCGTCACCTCCAGAATATCCGAACGCACCCACCAGTGGTTGATGGGTGCTACCAGTTATTTAAGTTTGGGATTATGAAAATCCAATTGTTACCAAAATTTCTTCAATAAGCAGAGTTGTGAATAAACGCTTAATTTGAGTGCCAATGGGTCGTATTACCTTATAACACTCCTGCTATCGATTGTCAAGTCTTGCTTTGTGTTCTTGACATTCTTAGGCAATCTGCTATGATAAGCCAAACGATATCAAAGCGGAGGTCTACTAATGCCAGTGAACATCGGAATTAACGGATTCGGCAGGATCGGGCGCTTGTTTTTCAGAGCACTGAACGAATACTATCCCGACGAACTTGAAGTAGTGGCGATAAATGATCTGACGAATGCGAAGACCAATGCGCACCTGCTGAAATACGATTCCAACTACGGCCAGTATCCCGGGAATGTCGAGGTAACGGATGAAAGCATCGTGGTCAAAGGGAAAGCGATTCGCGTTTCAGCCGAACGTGACCCCGGCGCAATCCCCTGGAAAGATATGGGGGCTGAGATTGTACTGGAATCCACGGGATTGTTTACAGATGCAACCAAAGCTGCTGCCCATTTGAATGCCGGGGCAAAAAAGGTGATCATATCGGCACCCGCCAAGAACGAGGATCTGACCGTGGTTTTAGGGGTCAACGAGGAAAAATATGACCCGACCCGGCACCGGATCATTTCCAATGCTTCCTGTACCACCAATTGCATCGCGCCCGTCGTTAAGACCCTCCACGAAAACTTCGGGCTGAGACGCGGGTTGATGACCACGGTCCATGCATATACCAATGACCAGCGAATTCTGGATATCGCTCATGCGGATCTCAGGCGGGCCAGGACCGCCGGGGCCAGTATCATCCCCACCACCACGGGTGCGGCTAAAGCCGTAACCCAGGTTATGCCTGAGCTTCAAGGGAAGCTGCACGGTATGGCGTTCCGGGTGCCTGTTCCCACTGTCTCGGTAGTGGATTTCGTAGCGGATCTGGAACAGGAGACCACCGCCGAGCAGGTGAATACTGCACTCAGAACCGCCGCTGAAGGACCGTTGAAAGGCATACTGGGTTTTTGCGACGAGCCGCTGGTGAGTATCGATTTCAAGCAGAATCCCCACAGCTCCATCGTGGATGCGATGAGCACGATGGTTCTGGATGGGGATATGGTGAAGGTGCTGGCCTGGTATGATAACGAATGGGGATACAGTTGTCGTGCGGCCGACCTGACAGCCTTAATTGCCCGCAAAGGGCTGTAATCATGCCAGCGCCAGGAATTCCTCAAGTTTCATAATGCGAAACAGGGGCCCTTTCAAGCAATGGCGGTACACTTGAACCACTGCCGCATGGTCCTGGGGTCTGACTGCGGCGCAGCAATCCTCCAGCATAATAACTCGGAAGTCATAGGCAAGACCATCCAGCGCTGTCGTCAATACACAAACCGGAGTACTGATTCCCGTCACGATCAGCGTGTCGATTGACAGATTCTTCAACCTGGAATCGAGTCCGGTCCCCAGGAAAGCACTGAACCTGCGCTTCTCTATGATAAGGTCGTTCGGCTCGGGGCCGAATTCCGAGATCACCTGAGCACCCGGGGTGCCCATAATGGAATGCGGTTTAATTCCGGTCCCCTGAAAGATGAAATCCTGAGGAAGGAAAGCATCATTGGCGAAGATGACCGGCATTCCCCTGCTTCGAGCAATCGTCAAAAGCCTCTGAATCGGAGGAATAAGCGCCCGGGCCTGCGAGCCCATGCCGGCATGGGACTGGCTGTAAACGTTGTCCCGTAACATATCGACGACGATTATCGCTGGATTCATTTTCACCTGCTGCAAATAGCTGCCAGAAACCTGCGGGTTGGCACGAACATCTGCTCTGGCGTTGAGATACTCTGAAAATCGGCCAAGTAAACCTGTAAGCCGAGTTCTGTTCCGCCTTACGGCGGATGGTGACCATCTATCTGGTTCTTCCATTACTGAAAGAATCAAGCGACCTACCCGGGGACAGGCCGGGCGCCTATGGTCCCCCTATTCGGTCTTGCTCCAGGTGGGGTTTGCCCGCCATCCGCCTCACGGCGAACGCGGTGAGCTCTTACCTCACCATTTCACCCTTACCCGCCTGAGGCGGGCGGTATGTTTCTGTGGCACTTTCCGAGGGTCACCCCTCCTGGGTATTACCCAGCACCCTGCCCGGTGGAGCTCGGACTTTCCTCCCCGGTCTGCTTAATGCAAACCGGAGCGGCCACCCGGTCTACTTGGCCGATCATTAAGCCTGTGCCTGATATAAACCAGGAATCGGATTCCTGATAAATCCAGTTGCGCACAGCTTCGGCAAAGTGATTGTATCAGCAAATTTACAAGGCCGCAACCCGCGTTATTCGGAAAGCCACATATCACGGCAAAACCACGGCATAATGGACAAAGAAGCAATGATTGGTTACAATTTTGAGCGTAGTGCCCCTGTAGCTCAGAGGATAGAGCAGCGGTTTCCTAAACCGCGTGTCGCGTGTTCGAGTCACGCCAGGGGTACCAGTGCAATTTGAGATTTGCACTCAAGTTTCCACTAAAGTCTCATTCTCAAGTTTTCGTCGAATCGAATCCTGCTAAAAGGCGGCCCTCTTGCCAACCATTCTGCCAACCATTCTGCCAACCATCTATTGGTCAAACTGAATGAAAGCACATATGTAAACTGCAAACACTGGCTTGTTAAGCACCTTTCAAATACGGTACAATCTACGATTGGGGGAGGGGTCGCATAGTGGCTTAGTGCGGCGGTCTTGAAAACCGCTTTACCCTCTGGGTAACGTGGGTTCGAATCCCACCCCCTCCGCCATTAAAAGGAGGAATATAGAGTGAAGATCCATGAGTATCAGGCAAAGCGCCTGTTTGCCGAATATGGAATACCAATTCCCAAAGGGAAAGTGGCCACCAAGGCCACCGAAGCCAAGTCCATCGCGGCGGAACTGGGCGAGAAGGTCGTCTGCAAGGCGCAGGTTCATGCCGGAGGCAGAGGCAAAGCCGGTGGGGTGAGAATCACCGGTTCTCACGATGCTGCTAAAGTGGCCGGTGAAATGCTGGGCACGAATCTGGTCACCCACCAGACCGGACCAGAAGGGGTTCCCATCAACTCCATCCTGGTGGAAGAGACTCTCGATATTGAAAAGGAACTATACCTGGCGATAATTATCGATTCATCCACCGGTATGCCAATGATTATGGCCAGTGAGG
>CAZDMY010000090.1:0-5988 GCA_964506405.1 uncultured Dehalococcoidia bacterium
CGGAGCCTTTTCTATCGGGCCAAGAGATTCATTGGGTTTGTTATTCGGATCTCCCTGGTATCGATCATAGGCAGTGCTGCCCCGGCCGAAATCCGGATCTTCACCTTTTTGAGCAAAACCGTTGAAACGCTGGATGGTTTCCTTCAAACCCTGAGGATCGATCCCGGCCTTTTTCGCCAGTTCATCAATTGAATCAGCCTTGATTAACCATTCCGGCGCCGGCTCCCCCGGCGGCGCGGTCAGGAACATGTAGTTATCCAGGAATTGCTGATCGAAAACACACCATGCCGGAACATTAACGAGGTCATAAGCGACCGGATCAACCTCGCAAAAAGTCTTAGCCACGTCGCTGTAATTGAACGATTCGTCCACGAAACGATTGCCGCGTCGATTCACCATAATCACATGGGGCAAGGCACGCTCACCCATAGTCATCCGGCCGAGCTGTTTGCCATCGTATTCCTCGCCTTCAATTACACAGGATGGAACACCCCAGATCTGGTGCATATTACCGAGCTCCGCACCGATAGCAATGGACATCTTGAGCCCGTCCCCTTCATTGCTGGGAGGGCTGAGCGGAACAAAATCCGGCTCCGGCACGAATTCCTTGCGAAGCCTTTCATCCCATTCGAATCCACCCGTGGCGAGAATAATGCCCTGACTGGCCCGAATGTAGAAATCCTTGCCTTCCTTTTCCGCTCGAACACCGATAACCGCGCCGCTGTCATCCAGTATAAGTTCCCGTCCGGGAGTTTTCATTATCGGTTCGATACCGCGGTCGAGACATGCCTTCAACAGATATCCGATGGTGGCCATTCCCATTCCGACAATCCCGGCCATCATATTTGTTGCCAGAAGATTATAGTCGAGATTTCGCGGGTCGGCCCTGGCGTTGCTCTTTTCATAATCCTCCCACGACATAGGGCAGATTACGACAGGCGCTTGCCTGAGGCGGTTTTTCCATTCACCCAGTTCATTTGAATCAAAGGCTGGGGGGCCGAGGCTTCGTCCCTTTGTTTTACCACCGGGCTTGGTATCATGGTAATCCGGCATTTCAGAAACGGAGAATTTCAAACCCGCCTTATCCTCGACATATTTGATCATGACCGGTGCATTATCGATGAAAGTTTCGACAAGTTCATCATCCACCTGGCCGTCGGCGATAAACTTCATATAGGTCAGCGCTTCTTCACGGGAATCGGGTATACCGGCCTCTTTTTCGAGATGATTGTTGGGAATCCAGGGGAATCCCCCGGAGACAGCAGTGGCTCCTCCGACTGTTGCTGCCTTCTCGATGATGGTGACTTTGGAACCCTCGTCGTGTGCCACAATGGCTGCAACCAGTCCCGATCCTCCCGTGCCCATCACGAGAACATCGGTTTCAAGATCCCATTTCGCGGGCATTTTTGCCATTTTATCCTCCTGTTAATGTTTATTTGAAAGAGGTTTTCGTTCTTTGCTTTGCCAAGCTCATACCGTTTGAATAATCATGTGGAATGCGCAATGGCAGACCCTCAATTCTAACGTCCTGCCGCATGTTTGGCGGCGATATAGGACCAGACCATTCCCCTTGTGCAGGCAAATCCGCTCTGATATCCGGCACCTGTATCAAGCGCGGCAGCAGTGTTGCCGGCTGCATACAGGCCTGAAATCGGGCGATTACGCACATGCATCACCTCGGCATTCCTGTTGGTTTTTAATCCAGCCGAATTAATACCTACGGAATTGATGGTCAACTCCAGGCAGTAGAAAGGCGCTTTCTCCAGCGGCCCCATATTAGGATTTGGTTTATTGGTCAGATCGCCCGTCATGAAGTTGGCCCAGGGGTACTGACCCTTACCAAAGTCTTCATCGACACCGTTTATACATAGTTCGTTAAAACGCTCGACCGTGCTCTCCAGGTTAGCCGGATCGACTCCGGTTTTTTCTGCGAGTTCTTTTAAGGAATCCGCTTTCGTCACCAGTTCCTCAGGGAGGTCGATTCCCGGAGCGAAGTGTCCGATAGGGTACTTATCCCGGTGATTTTGATCGAAGATCATGTAGACCGGGAAATTGGTGAATTCCTTTTTATTCCCATCCCAGATATGTGGGGTGGGGGAATACTGGGGATAGAACGATTCGTCACAGAACCGATGGCCGTATTTATTCACCCAGATGGCATGTGGATAGCCGCCTTCGGCAGACAACCGCCAGAGCGGCTTATCCTCCGCTTCTTCACCAGGGGCGTTGTAGCCAAACATCGTTGCCAGCGTCCCGATGGGAATCACCGCCACCTGTGCCCCGATCTCGCAACCGAAGGTCAAATGATCGCCTTCAATCTGCGGTGGACAGGCGGAGTGTACTTCCGGCATTTGCTCGTAGTACCGGGTAAGCTCCGGATTCCAGTCGTATCCTCCCATGCAGAGAAGCACTCCCTTCTTCGCAGCGATATAGAAATCGTTACCATCCTTTTCAGCGAGCACACCGATAACCATACCGTTTTCCATAACCAGTTCTTTGACTCCGGTGTTCAAATAGGCGGGAATTTTTCGATCGATAACAGTTGCTTTGATAAAATAGGCCATCATACCGGGGCCGAAAGTACGATACCCCTCTGACATGCGCTGGCCGAGCTTGGAAAAATCCCACTTGAGCATGCAGGCGCCGCCTCCCCAGTCGAACATTTCTTCCGCAGTGATACCGCAGGGCATGTGCGGTGTCAACCGGGAAAGCGGTTCCCATTCGCCGAGGTCCGACCCTTTGAAAATATTGGTTTCAAGGTATCGACCTTCCTTGAGAGCGCCGTCTGTGTGGGGGTAAAAATAATCGGCGAAGTTGGGGATGGTTTTCCACTGAACGCCGGCCTTTTCTTCAAGGTACTGGCAGACAGCCGGGGCCATATCCAGGAAGATATCGGCAAGCTCAGCATCCGCAAATCCTCCGGCAAGGAAATCAAGGTACTTTCTGGCCGTTTCACGGGAATCCGTAATCCCAAGCTGCTTCATCACATGGTTATTTGGAACCCATATCTCGCCGCCCGACAGAGCAGAGATCCCGCCGAGTTTGGGTCCTTTCTCCACTATCGCCGTTTCCATACCTTCGTCATGTGCGACTAAAGCACCAGTGAGTCCGCCGATGCCGGATCCAACGGCGATGAAATCAACTTCCAGATCCCACTTATCGGGTTTATTTGCCATATGTGTGCCTCCTTTTATCGTCATATGGAAGCTAATCTTACTTTAAGAATCAACAACACAACAGCAGTTTTTTGCTGATGATATTCTTATAAGAGCAATGGGTATTGCAGGCAGGTAGCCCTTTACGGTATTCCTCTCGATTCAGAAGTTCCATAATCTTGTCTTCAAGCCCGGAATATCCTGTAAAATGGAACAAAATCGGCAGCTCCATGTAATCAGCGATTACCTGGGCCCGGCTGCGCATTTCTGCATTGTCTTCCTGTATCAGGTAGGCGATGCGTTTACAATTGTGGAAATAATCGCTTTTAAGTTCGGGATACCTGTCGAGGCCGAGTCCCTGGATTACAGCTTGATGGAATGTGCGAACCAGAAAGTCGGTAAGAAAGAATGTCCCGCGTTCCTCATCCAGCAAGCGATGATACAGGTCGCCCGCGTACATCTCGTAGCAATTCAGTGCATCGACGCGGCGAATGCCGTATCGCTCCAGTACCTCATCGAGTTTTCCATTCGTCCCGCATTCACCGTAAATCACGGCAAGACTATCGAAACGACTTTTCATCTTAAGAATGCGCCGTTCTACATCCGGAGCAATACGTGTTGGGAAGAGGTGATCTTTCGGTGAGACGCCGGTAATCCGAACATCCCAATCGTGCTTTTGAACGATCTGTGAAACCTCTCTGGCTAATGCGGCGCATATAATCAAACCTGTCGTCATCATCTACCCCAGTTTACCCTGACGAAAAGCCCTGATGTAGTTCATTCCCCACTCATCCTGGCCGATCAGGGCTGTTGCTGCCAGCAGCGTCGCCATCAGTTCGCGGTTACGGACATCCACCAGAAATGCATCCATACCCAGCGCAGCCTGCATACTGACAAACGTCCGATTGAGCAGCTTACGCAACGGCATGCCATAGCTGATATTGCTGGATCCGCAAAAAGTCTTCACATAAGGTAGCCGCTCATGGATAAGACGAAGAACTTCCATTGATACGGCACCCGCGTTGTAGTCGGCGGCGATGGCCATCACCAGGGGATCTATGTAGAGATTCTCCACATCGAGGCCAAACGATATTGCTCTCTCATGAAGCCTGACGGCTATTGAGAATCTCACCTCTGTCTCCGGGGAAATTCCCACCTCATCCATGCACATGCCGACCAACCCGCAATCGTGATCCACCGCAAGTTGGAGCAAATGCAGGTGGCTCTCTGTTAATTCGCCGGTAATGGAGTTGAGAATGGGACGTTTGCCTTCATACACAGAGAGCGCAGCTTCGAGAGCGTCCGGATTGGAACTGTCCAGCACCAGCGGCACTGCGGTTGCCGACTGGACCGTTTTTACCATCCAGACCAGGTTTTCGACCTCGTCCTGTCCGGGGACCGCCGCGTTGACATCGAGCATATTGGCGCCACGTTCCGTTTGAACCTTGGCCAGTGAAGAGATGAAATCCTCATCATGGTCGATAACCGCCTGGCGAACAGACGGGATGGTTGCATTCAGCGACTCTCCAATGATTATCATTTTTACATTATGTGATCAGCAGTTCATAATTAAAGAGATCAACTTAGTATGGCACACCACAGGCCGCTAATTCCTCTTTGGCCTTGTCCAGATAATCGACGTACCACGGGTGAGGCTGGACGGTATTTACATCGTATACATCCGGGAATTTACAGGTATTCCCTTTGACTTCGGGCGCATATTTAGTTTGGAGGTCCATCATTTTCTGGATGAGTTCATTTGCCTGCTCGCGTTCCATCCCGGCCACAGCATTCATTACTTCGCCTGCGTAACGGGCTTCGATACCGGTATTTCCGGCGATCCAGCAGTAAGACATGGAACTGGCGGTAAACAGTGTTGCCATATTGACGGCCTGAATTAGTGTGAATGGCGATTTACATAAGACGCCGGAGGCGCAGCCCCCGATGCAGACCTTGATGTTTCGTTCGGAAGCGCGTGCGGCGGCGCTGAAGGCCCAGTGGGTAGGACGAGTGGCCGATTTGCCATCCATATGATTGGTAAAGAGGCTGCATAACTGGCCTCTAGCATACGACAACTGACCGAGCAGGTTGGCGGTAAGTCCAACAGCGGCATCGGCTGCATTGCGGCAGAGGCCTCCGATCATTGACATAGAACTTTGCCAGGGTTGCAGGCCTCTCACCTGGCAGAACTGAGCCAGTACAAACTGACTCCAACTGATTTTCATCTCCGGAATGATGTGTACACCGATCTGCGTGTTGTGCGCGTCCCGAAAGCCCGCACCTACAATAGTCATAATTCCGCCGGGACTGCTCAATGTAGCCAGCAACCCCAGATGCATGCCCGGCCGGCCGCAATCCTCGACTACCTCTTTAATACGCTCGTTTTCCCATAAGCCGACTATTACCTCGCTCAGTGTTCCCGCTTTGGCTTTAACGTTGCCCAGTTTCCCCAGGCCGGCCGTAATACCCATCGCTTTGATCGATTCTTCCTGAATGAAAGATTTGATATAAGATTTATACCAGTCTTCCTGAGCCACGCCCCACGAGCCTGCGTAAAGCGTCGGAGGCCGTTGGTCTTTACTTGTCCGATATTGGATAGTGACTTCATCCTTTCCGGAGCCAAAGGTATGCTGGCTGGGGTTGTCGCGGTACGATTGGGCAACCTGTTCAATCTCCTCTTTCGATAGCTTGATAACCCGTTCAGTATCCATGTGATAAATACCGACATCAGCGAGTAGATCAACAGCGGCATGATAAACCGCATCAGCGGTTTCATCACTTACGACCAGTTCATTCTCGTTGTATTCGATATTGTATTTCTTCACGACCTCAC
>CAZDMY010000090.1:5998-9127 GCA_964506405.1 uncultured Dehalococcoidia bacterium
CACCTTCATGGCGAATTCCATATCGAATTCATCGGCTTTCATAACCGGGCCGTTGAGGGAGCGCTCCTGAAATTCAATCAATGGGATCATATAAACCTCCAGATTTCTCCGATTTCAATAGACAGTAATAACAAAAGAAACTTTATGCCGAAAATCATTTCTTAGTGAAGAATGATTACGAATTCCTCTTACTTAAGAACTCATGTCGGAAGCTCTTAGGATATACCCATGAGTCGTTTGCACAGGTTGACAGCCTCAACAGCGTTAGGAGCCCAGCCATCGGCCCCCATCTCATCGGCCTTTTCCTGGCTGGTTTCAGTTCCGCCGATGATGACCTTGTATTTGTCTTTAATACCCATATCTTTAAGGTAATTGACCACCTCGTTGCAATTGGGTATGGTAGTGACCAGAAAAGCGGACAGGCCAATGATATCCGCATTTGTTTCTTTGGCTTTATCGATAAATGTCATTGCCGGTATATTTACACCGATCTTGTGTACCTTGAATCCGTTAAGTTCAAGCTGGGTGGCAACCAGGCCGTATCCGATATCGTGCAGGTCCCCCTCGACCGCCCCGATCACCACGGTCCCGACATTGCCACCGGATGTGTCGGGCAGGTGTGGCTGTACCAGGTCAATGCATGCCTGGCTGACTTTGCCTCCCATCATAAGCTCGGCCAGGAAGTACTCTTCAGATTCGAACAGTTTACCGACACCCTGCAGCCCGGGGACGATCCCGGCATTAATGATCTGGGGTGGATCAACTCCTTCGTCCAATGCTTTCTGAACCAGTTCCAGCGCTTTATCCTTTTCCAGATCCGTAACCGCTTTGGCGATATCTTCCAGAAGACTCATTTTATACCTCCCGTGTAATGTGAGGTTTAGCTTTGATCCTACTCTTTCCCCACGACTTGTTGATTATACATAGTAATTCCAAAAAAGACAACCCTTTGCTTGTTTTCGGGACATTAGTGATGTATAATTCCCGTAACGATGTCAATTGGTTCATGTTGTGCTGTAATATTGAACCATTAGTCCAAAAAATATTCGGTTTATGAAAGGGGTCATATATGACGACGGTGGAAAAAAGCAAAGCATTTTCACCCGGCAGAATTGCAGGACTGGAAATTCGGAACCGGACTATTAGGTCCGGTTGTTTTGAGGGATTGTGCCAGGAAGGTAAGGTAACTGATGGTTTGATCGAACATCATCGGCGTGTGGCTGAGGGGGGCATCGGAATGACAACAGTGGCATACTGCTCGGTAACCTATGACGGCCGCGCATTCGGACATGAGATGTGGATGAATGAAGAGATACTGCCGGATCTGCAAAGATTGACCGCAGCCGTTCACCAGGAGGGCGCGGCGTCGTCGATCCAGTTGGGACATTGCGGATTTTTTGCCAGCCGGCGTGAGATTGGTAAGCAGCCTCTGGGGGCGTCCCGTAAGTTCTGCCTTTTTCGTCTTTCGGTTTGCCAGGAAATGAACGAGGAGCAAATCGAAGAGAAAGTGGAAGATTTCGCCTGGGCGGCAGGAAAGGCGAAGGAAGCAGGTTTCGATGCGGTGGAAATTCACTCCGGCCACGGCTATTTACTCAGTCAGTTTCTATCGCCGTGGACCAACAAACGAAAAGATCGGTATGGGGGTATCCTGGAAAACCGTCTGCGTTTCCCGGCAGCAGTGATTCGTCGAGTAAGGGAAACAGTGGGCCCGGATTTTCCAATACTGGTGAAGATGAATCAACGTGACGGATTCCCCGGAGGGATAGAACTGGAGGAAGCGCTGGTAATCGCCAGGCGCTTCGAGGTGGAAGGCGCAAGCGCCATCGTTCCCAGTTGCGGATTCACCTCTCGGACCCCGTTATACATGATGCGCGGACATGTCCCGACAATGGAGATGGCCGCAAACCAGACAAATCCGATCATCCGATTGGGACTGATTTTGTTCGGACGCTTCATGGTACAGACATATCCGTTCACGCCGATGTATCTGCTTGAAGGAGCTCGCCGTTTCAAAGAAGTATTGAAAATCCCTGTAGTTTATATTGGCGGGATTCTGTCACTGGAAGATATGAACCGGGCTATGAACGAAGGTTTCGAATTTGTAGAGATCGGACGGGCAACTGTCAGAGACCCTGATTTCGTAAAGAAACTGGAAAAGGGAGAGATCACTCAATCGGACTGCGATCATTGTAACCGGTGTATCGCAGCTATGGATGCGGGTGGTGTGCATTGCGTGTCGGAACACAAGGGCTTTTTGAATCAATAAGCTTCTAAGCACTTAACATTATAATTAAGAAGAAAATACTTTCTAAGTATGTGTGTGCGATGTGTTCTCATCCGCCAGATACGTAAATGAGGCTTTGATGATCTTAAGGTTTATCATAGTCTCGACGCTTACCAGTCCGGGGATATTACCCAGTTCCGCACGCAGGAAATCGGATAAGTCCTCAGGTTCCTGAAACATCATCCAGGCGATAATGTCGTAACGACCAGTGCTGATAATAACAAAATGCACATTATCGAAGGAGGCAAGCTTCTCGGCCACTGAATCGACGTCGCCGGGGCGCACGTTAATCCCCATTGTTGCCACCATGTTGTATCCTAATGCAGGTGGATTGGCAACCGCTACAACTTTGATTATGTCTTCATCGAGAAGCCTTTTCAGCTTGCGGCGGGCCGTGGCCTTGCTGGTACCAATTTTCTTTGCCAGGTCGGTATTGGTTTGCCTGCCGTCGCTCTCAAGTTCTCTTATCAATACAAGGTCGAGGGCGTCCATGGCTTCTTTCCCGGTGCGCTTCATATTGCGTTCTCCTTCATAAACGTGATTTCCATATTTGTAATCAATTGATATATCGGTATGGAACAATATTGAATAATTGATTCAGATAAGTCGTATTATATGAACAAAAAGAAACGTTGTCAAGCACATAGATGGACAAAATAGAAGGCGAACCGAAAAATGAGGTGGTTACTGTGAAACTGGCAATTGAATTGATACACTATATCGCATAGGCGATTTTGTTGTGTTACACCGACGATTCGCCCTTTGCAGAAACTGCGTAATTTGTAAAGTATGCGAATTCCATCATATAAAATCTAACCGAAGGGGAAACAGTCCAATCAAAAAAA
>CAZDMY010000091.1:0-9096 GCA_964506405.1 uncultured Dehalococcoidia bacterium
CCAGCATGGGAACGGCTTGAGGCAACGGGCCCAATCCTCGTTTGACCAGCTCCCGGCGCATCTCCAGGTATGTCTGTACCGGATGCAGTCCCATAGCGGCATAACAATGCGCATCGCAGGCCCCGCACAGCGTGCAATTAAATACGCGGTCCCGGACCTTCTCGTTCCACTCCAGATCGCCCTCGAGTATCGCCCGCGCAATGGCAGTCCGCCCGATGGAAAAGTATGATTCGAACCCGAAATGTTCGCCCGCCGGGCATGTGGGCAGACTTTGCCTGTATGCCACACGGCAGGCGCCGCATTTGCTGCAATGATAGATTTGTGATTTGAGATCTTCCAGTGCCATATCATTTACTCCTAAATGTCTTTGAACACCTGTGCCGGTGCCATAATGTGATTGGGATCGACCGCATTCTTTATGTCGCGCAAGAGTTTTGAATAGCTTGGCAGCAGCCCCGGCTCCATCTGGCGGAAGAATCCGGCACTGGCCTGGGCGGAGCCATATTTCATCGTTTCCTGGAAATACAGCGGCATAAATTGCCGGAACTTGTTGATGGAATCCTGATCTTCGGGATTGAACTCGATATCATATTCCATCATGAAACACTCGGTCCGTTCCCACGGAGCCAGCCAGATTCGAGGCGGGATGGTCCTGCCTGAAGAAGATGTCATTTTGTAATCCAGCTTGGCCAGCAGATCATGGGCCAGTTTCTGCGCACCCGGAACCATGTGTGGGGGTACGTAGACAAATGCCATCAAATGCGGCTCATGCCTCAGATAGTGAATGGCAACCACTGAACTGCCGCCCCAGAGCTGATTGAGGCTTTCCTGAACATAGCCTTCAAACGTGATAAATCTCCCGTTATTCTTCTTGATGGCTTCTTCTATCAAATCGGTGTAGACTTTGGCCTGTTCCTCATTGTAACAACTGATCTTGGCCATCATGACAAATTCGGGCAACGAATCTTCAAGCTTGGCAAATTCTTCCTGATTGTGGAATACATCCGAAGTCGCCGCAATTGCAGCAGTCTGATATCGATTAGTGGCAACACACTGTTTGCAGATCCCCAGTTTTACTACATCACGCATGCCTCCCACTACCGATTCCACGTCATCGAAGGCGACCTGTAAAGGCCGCTCAATCGGTCGAACCGGAACCAGACGCCGGATCATTTTAGTGACGATCCCGAAGATGCCCATCGACCCTCGGAAGAGCTCGTTCATATTGGGTCCCCAGGCGATGCGGAAGTATGGGTTGATCTCCTCCATCCCTCTGAAGGCTGCCGAGCCGGTTCGGATGATCTCGCCATTCCCGAGGACCGCTTCCAGCGAGACGACGTCGTTCATATCCATCGCACCGGTAGAGCCGCCGCCCAGATTGAAATTACCGATCGGACCGCCGGTGTGAGGTCCGCCTCCCAGCGGCAGTGGTTCCAATCCAACCTGCTTGGCTTCGTGAATGAGCTTCGACCAGGTAACACCCGGTTCAATAGTAGCCGTCTGGGTTTCCTCATCGATCTTGATGATCCGATTCAGTCTCCTTAAAACCACCACGGCCCCGCCTTTGCGGGGTGAGGTGGCACCGCTCAAGTTCGTTCCGTAGGAGTAAGGATAGAGAGGCGTTTTGGTTTTATTTGCCAGCTTTACAATGGCCTGTACCTCCTCCGCCGTGCCCGGCACTACTACGTAATCCGAATCGTACGCCTTCAGGGCCTGGGAGACTTCATCCCGGCAATAGGGGATGATATCTTCCCGTTCTGCAGAGACGTACTGATCGCCGACGATCTTAGCCGCTTCCTTGTAGAATTCGTCGTTCTTGCTTCCCATCTGTGTTACCCTCCAGTATTGATGGCTTAATAGCCGGTTTATCCATTATTGATTGAAAGCTATCGATTGATGTGAACAATCATAAAAATATAGACGATTCATATTCCGCGTGAAAATGCGCACATCCTTTTCATTGTATAACATCATCGAGTTAGATGCCAGCATCGTCAGGTTTGATGCAAGCGATGGTTCATATCTTTAATTCTAAGTTATTCCGGGAGATAAGAACACCAGACCATTAATGGCGGATTGTGGGGACAATCACCCTGTTTTCCAGAGAAAAGCACCCTGTCTTCGGGATTGTATGAAGTAGATTCCGGTGAATCCGAGGACGATTACCATATTAGAGGCGGGACATATTTTCAGTTGATGCAGGGTGTAAAGATACAAAAGACGGGGTGCTCACCTGTCGCTTGACCATGCGATCAACCTATGGCGTGTCCCTGTGTTTCGGCTAAGATGGAATTAAGGTGCAGGATGATGAAGGAAGAAACAGTGACGACCGCATGTGGTTTTTGTGTTGCGGGGTGTGGCATGAAGGTTACCCTTAATGACGACCGGGCCGTTCGAGTTGAGGGAGCAACTGAGCATCCGGTAAATTCAGGCCGGCTCTGTCCCAAAGGCGCAAGCGCCATAGAATACGCCTATTCCCCGGAAAGGATCAAGTTTCCCATGAAGAAGGTTAATGGAGAATGGAAACGTATTACCTGGGATGAAGCACTGGTTACCATCTCGGCTAAGTTACTGGAAGTCAGACGCGAACATGGCCCCGAATCACTGGCGGTATGTGCAGGTATGGCGGTTCTCCTCTCGGGACCGGTAGGCAAAGGACTCCTTCGCAGATTCTGTGATGTGTACGGAACGCCGAATTACTATTCGGTCGACAGCATGTGTTTCAATCCACACCTCATGGCGTACGTTTCCACTTTCGGTAACTTCCCGGTGGCGGATATCGATCATGCAAAAACCGTCATTCTGTGGGGAACGAACCCGGCTGCATCGCAGCCGATGAAAGCCCGGCGCATCGCAAAGGCTCAAGCCAACGGAGCAAAAGTGGTCGTGATCGATCCGCGCCGTACTGCTTCGGCGAAAAAGGCTGATGCATATCTTCCAATAAAACCGGGAACGGATTGCGCCCTGGCGCTGGGAATGCTCAATGTAATCATTTCCGAGAATCTTTATGACACTGCTTTCATAGATCGCTGGACGTTCGGGTTTGACGAACTGGCCGCTCATGTCCGAGATTTTACCCCGGAAGAGGTTCAGCGCGTTACCGGCACTCCCGCAGAGAAGGTTCGCCAAGCAGCCCGGCTTTTCGCCACGTCAAAACCTGCCTGCATCGTTCAGGGAACGATGTCTCTGGATCAATCCAGAACCGGATTCCAGACTGCCCGGGCAATTGCAATTCTACAGGCCATCACAGGCAATGTAGAGAAGAAAGGCGGATTCATCAGCCCTCCCCTTCTGCCATTGCGCTCGATGCGTCTGAGAGAGATGGTAACCGGGAAGGCAATCGGCGAGTATCGGTATCCCCTTGCTTACAATATATGGGATCGCGCAATCGGCGAGGGACAGGGCATGGTTCTTCATGATGCTCTTTTGACCGGTCAGCCTTACCCCATTCGAGCAATGATCGTTCAGGGCTCAAATCCATTGCTGAGCTGGCCCAACTCGACGAAGCTAAAACAAGCCTTTGAAAAACTGGATTTCCTGGTCGTGATGAGCCTGTTCATGTCGGAGACAGCCGAAATGGCTGATATCGTCCTGCCTGCGGGAACCTTTCTCGAAAAGGAAGATATTATCGAAATCTACCGGTCAGAATCGGCCATACCGTATGCAATGCTTCGCAAGAAGGTGATCCGGTATGAGGAGGCCCGCTCGGATGCGGATTTCTGGCTGGAATTGGCTCAGCGGATTGGTTTCGGGGAGCATTTCCCCTGGCACAATACGCGGGAGGTTGTTGAACATCTGCTTGAACCGGCCGGCATTAAATTTGATGATATCGGTGACGGGCTGATTTATGGTTCGATAGAATACGGTCGGCACGAAGCAAAAGGTTTTCGCACGCCCTCCGGGAAAATCGAGCTTTTCTCCGATACCCTGGCGAGCTTTGGTTATGATCCGTTGCCAACGACTGAATTATATTGCGGGCAGGCAGCAGATCAGTCGTATCCCCTCACCTTAACAACGGGCGCGCGGCAACTGACGCGCCTCCATTCGCAGCTACAGAACATCGACCGGCTGCGTAAGGCGAACCCGGAACCCTTCGCGTCGATGCATCCCGACACAGTAACACAGTTTGGGATTACCGACGGTGATACGATCCGTATTGAAACTGAAACCGGAGCCATCGATATCCGGGTACAGGTGACGGAAGATATCATTCCGGGTGTGGTGAATATACCGCATGGGTGGGCCAGGGCCAACGCAAATGAATTAACTGTGGAGCAACCCGGCGATCCGGTCAGCGGCACACCTCACTTGAAATCAATACAGTGCCGGATAGCTGCAAAAGTAACGAATCCTCTTTAAACAACAGTCACCCATAGAATAAATGAATACTGTTATCAATCAGCAAATGAAGGCAGTATTAGACGATGGTTATTGCATGAACTTCAAGGCTTGCCCATATCTGTTTGCGTGATACAATTGAATCACAGGTAGCAGATGAACACGGGAAAACAGATTGAAACGACCTCAGAAGTCAGCCAGCGGTTAGCCGCCTTAAGTGATGTGGCCAGCACCGTCAGCCGGTCGCTTGATCTTGATCTGACGTTGAATGCCGCGCTGGGTAAAATCATGAACCTGTTGAAAGCGGAGGTCGGCGGGATACTCCTTTACCACGAGCGAACTCAGACATTATACCATCGGACGCATCGCGGTATGTCGGAGAGATTCGTCGAGTGGATCGGCAAGCTGAAACTGGGCCAGAGCATCCCGGGAATGGCGGCACAACTCCGGGAAACCCTGTATTCGCCGGATATTTCCAGTGACCCAAGGTTCAAAGGTCCTTTACCCGAACTTGAGGAGTTCGCCGCTTTCCTGAGCATTCCGCTGGTAGCCAGAGACCGGCTCCTGGGTGTGATGAACGTGGCAACGAGGGATAAAGCAGGTTTTTCACCCGAAGCAATATCGCTCGTCACCAGCGTCAGCGATCAGATCGCGGTAGCGATCGAGAATGCACAGCTTTATGAGGCTTTGCAGAGAAAGGAACAGGCCAGAGGTGAGCTCCTCCGTAAAATCATGTCAGTTCAGGAAGAGGAACGCAAGCGGATCGCCCGTGAGTTACACGACGAAGTCAGCCAGTCTCTTACCGGGCTGGCCTTCAACGCTGAAGCGGTCCTGAGCCGTCTGCCTGAAGGACAGGATGACATCAAGGGCAGTCTTGAAGAAATCCGGGATCTGGCCATCAGGACTCTGGACGAAATACACAGGGTTGTCTACCAGTTAAGGCCCAGTTTACTCGATGATCTGGGACTGGTAGCCGCCGTACAATGGCTGGCGGATCACTATCTGGAAGAAACGGGCATTAAGGTTTTGTTTGAGACACTGGGCGTCGAACGGCCCCTTTCGGCAGAAGTTGAGAACACCCTGTTCAGGATCAGTCAGGAAGCCATTACCAATATTGTCAGGCATGCAGCTGCGGAAAGCGTCAGTATTACAGTGGAGTTCCGGGACAATTCGGTAGCGGTTAATATCGAAGATGACGGGAGTGGATTCATCGTGGAGGAAGTTACCAGTGCCAGTTCAAATTACCGGGGTTTGGGATTACTTGGTATGAAGGAAAGGGCGGAATTACTTGATGGAAAGCTGAAAATCGCCGCTCAACCAGGTCGTGGGACAAAAGTCTACGCCGAGGTTCCGGCGTAATTAGCCACAGAGACACAGAGAGCACAGGTCCTTTAGAGAAAAATTGTGAATAAGATACGAGTTTTAATCGCAGACGACCACTCCATTGTACGGAGCGGGATTCGGGCGCTTCTGGAATCACAGGAAGATATCGAGGTCTGTGCCGAGGTGGCCAACGGTCGGGAGGCGGTAGAGAAGGTTCAGGAGTTTAATCCTCAAGTTGTACTGATGGATGTTGCAATGCCACTGATGGATGGACTTGAAGCTACGCGCCGTATCACTAAGGCAAACTCAGGGGCGCGAGTGATCATCCTCACTCAGTACGATAACAAAGAATATGCGCTATCGGCAATAAAGGCGGGGGCGGCAGGGATCGTGCCTAAGAAGGCGGGGCCGGCCGAACTGGTTTCCGCTATTCGGGCAGTACACGCGGGCGATTCGTTCATCCACCCTTCGATGGCCAAATGGGTGGTAATGGACTACGCCCAGCGTGCGGATGACGATCCTTTTGACAGTCTTACTGAAAGGGAGAGGGAAGTCCTGAAACTGGTAGCTGAAGGGTATTCCAACCGCGAGATCGCCGATCAGTTATTCATCAGTGTCAAAACTGTGCTGGGGCATCGGGAAAAGATTATGCAGAAACTGGATATCCACAGCCGTACGGACTTGATAAGATATGCCATACGAAAAGGTGTAATTTCCGTCGAGTAGGAGCTTGATGGATTCACTTGATGAGATGTGCAGGTTTTGGCCTGACGGGCCTGGATATGAAAAGCGCAATGTGAAAAAAGGGGGCGGATACGACGGTCCGCCCCCTTTGGATTCGTACTCAGGCATCTACGATTAGTTAGAAAGCAAATACCATTATCAACTGCATAGGAAGGTTGAGTAATTGTGTCATTAGCCGGGCTTTGTCGATCATCATCACCTTCCCGCCGACAGTTGGCCCGCCGCCACCACCGTATTGCTCATACTCGTCGGCACCGATATCAGGGCTGCCGCCCATAACCCGCGCTTGTCCATCCAGATCGTCATCGGGCAAGCCGGGTGCATTACCCGTACCTTTATCGATGCATGGCGAATTTTCTTGAAGGTGGAAATTCCCGCAGCCGGGATCGACAAACATGGGCGATCCGCTGATATTGCCGGTTCCCTCGTAGCCACCCATTACATTACAGTAAGTGATCGAGGTGCCTTCTCCACTTTCACCGTTCTTTGATGCCAATCCTGCCAAATCGGGATTCCCGTCCCGGTTTACCGGTTCGAACGTTATTGGAGGAAATGTGGTTGGGGGGGGTGTGGTGGGAGGAGGTCCGGCCGCACCAGCAGGTGGGTATATCTGGTCGTTTTCATCGAACCCGACATTCCCCCAGAAGATGCAGTTGGTGACTTTCGAACTCAGAGAAGAATCGTACAACCCGCCACCGTAATAAGGGGCTATCGATCCTGTACCATTGGCGTAATTCTCCACGAACGTGCAATTGGTAACGATTGCCTCGGTCGAGGCATAAAACCCACCGCCTAAACCATCCGCCTCGTTATTCCAGAAAACGTTGCTGGTGATGGTGGCCAGGCCACAATCGGGGTTGTAACCGGCATACACGCCGCCACCTGTTAAGGAAGCGAAGTTATTTATGAAAACACAACCGGTTACATTGGCCAGGGCACAGGCACCGTCTACGGCAATACCGCCTCCCCATCTGGCATCGTTGTTCGTAAAGGTGCAATTGCTCACATCAAGGTCTCCCTCACACCCCGTTTTGAGCCCCCCGCCCCAATCATTAGCGCTGTTCCCATCGAAAACACAATCGATAAGGGTCGCATGGCCGTTGGCTCTCATCCCACCTCCCGAACATCCGGCTTCGTTGTTCAAGAAGTGACAATTAATGAAGGTCGGAGAGTCACCACTGAAACCGTAGTTCACCCCACCGCCACCCTGGCTGGCATAGTTCCACTCGAAAACACAATCTTCCACGATTAGTTCACCCACCTCGCCGATATTCATTCCGCCACCCATCGGCGCATCCCCGTTGGTAATGGTGAATCCTTCGAGCCGGGAATTATCGACCCCATCGACAGTTATCACCGTACCAGATTCGCCTCCATCGATGATGGTATTTTCGGTTCCGGCACCGATGATGGTCAGGTTTTTATACAACCATTCGATGGTTTCTTCATAGGTCCCTTCGGCAACCAGGATGGTATCGCCGTCGCTGGCGGCATCGACGGCAGCCTGGATTTCACAAAAAGGATCGATTTGCGTACCGGCTCCGGGGCCGGGGCATGCATTGATATCAACATACCATGTCGATGCTGCCAGCACCTGCGGTACAGCCACCAGGGTCAAGCTTGCCACGAGTGCGATTACCATACAAAGATAAGCCGATTTCTTCATTTGTCTCTCCCAGTTCAGTTTATGTTCGCATCCATTATAACCCTGGTGTTAGCTAAGCGCAATCAAAAAGGACAGGGTTTTGCCCCCTGCATGTGATGATATCAGCATAAATTTCTAGAGGGCTATTATGATACCAGTGCCTGGCTGAGGGTTTTATAAACGCCGTTGATGTTCTCGTGCTTGGAGAACTTCTTCACGATCGGTTGTTCCTGGCCGAAAATCCACAACCGTAGTTCGGCATCGAGGTCCAGAATCCCCTTGCTTTGCTTGGAGAAACGAACGATACTGCGGTAAGGAATAGAGAGGAATTCCTGCCGCTTGCCGGTGATGCCTTCCTTATCGACCATAATCAGCCGGGTGTTGGTGAAGATAAGCATATCGCGGATCAGCTTAAAGGCAACGGCGATCTCCTCCCCCTCCGCAAGTACAGGCTCAAATTCCGCCTGAATTTTCTCGATATCGACTTCTGTGGCGTGGCCCATCAGGCCGCGTAGTAGTCCCATTGTGTCCCCCCTTCCCTGTTTGTTAATGTATTCTGCTTCTATTCTATCATCTATAGTGCTGGCGTCGTTCGTTCCCTACGTCGTCAAATACAGCATCAACACCTGGACCATCCGGGAATAACTGATGCTGCCAAGCAAGTAATCCATTAGCGCATCTACCACTTCCGGGTAATCGATAGTCTCATCAAGATCTCTATCGTATAGGCACGGTGTCCAGTCATGATATAAATCAAGGCTCACGAAATTGCCCGCTACCCATTCCGGGCCGGCCATATAGCACTGGCAACCCCCTAATGAAAAGTAAACAGTTTCTCCTGAAAATATGCCGGGTATCGTCATACTATAAACAGAGGTTTCTCCGTATTTTTGCACTTCGGTGGTTTTTACGATGTCTCCATCGATCCACGCATTTACTTCAATCCCCGGGGGAGCCGGCTTGCCATCCGTCGTCACGATGCCGTAGAAGCCGCTGACTGCCGGCCCGCCGGCTGTATGGGGTGGCGTTTCTCCTATGAAGGCATG
>CAZDMY010000092.1:0-9050 GCA_964506405.1 uncultured Dehalococcoidia bacterium
TACACATAGTATTCACCCCGCCCGCTTTTTATATGTAAACCAGAATGCCGGTCCGTTTGCTAAGAAAAACAGCCTACCCCGAAACGTATTATCCCCACCATTTTTTGTTAGGAGCATCTATTTACGAATGACTTTACATCGAAATGCAGTGCTTGTCAATCCCCCAGCACTAAACAGCCGATATCCGGCGTCTGGTCAAGTGAGTGTAGACAACGGATGTTATCATTTTGTTTTCAGTTGAGGTATAATGGGAAGCTGAAAGCCAGCGTAGCTCAGGGGCAGAGCAACGGTTTCGTAAACCGTCGGTCGTCAGTTCGATTCTGACCGCTGGCTCCATTCATCTGGCAGAAATCTGCTAATAATCTGCTAATAATATCGCTTTACCCTCTGTGATAAGGCAGGATTGTCCCTCGTAAAGAAAATGGAAATGAGACTACCCTTCTATGCCTTTTGTAAAGTTGCACTTGACATATTCACCATTAACCAATATAATGTAGGTCCAACAACCTCCGTTATTTATTGTTTTGCCTTCAGGAGGAGGAAGGTGGAAAGGGGCTAGGGAAATGGATGAAACTGAAGGTGCCTACTCTCGAAAAAAGGGGTCGATGAGGCCGATGTGCCCCAAGTGCCGCCAGGTCTTGTCCGCGCGTTATGCCAGCCGTTGTGTTTGGTGTGGTGCTTTGCTGCCCAAAGAACTCCAACTGTCGGAGGACGAGAAAGCGAATATGCTCAACCACCAGAAACAAAAGCTCGCAGGCAGAGAGGCGGAACGCACCCGGAAGGAAACGGGGGCCTCACATAGATCTCTTTTCGGAGTATGATACACGAATATTAGCAATAATGCGTTTTGGGCCGTAATGCTTCAGGGCTTATGAAGTAACAAGACCCGTTTACCGGGGGCGTTACAGATTATTCAAACAACGAATGTATTACCAGCCCGCCAGCGGTCTTGGGGTAGAAATAGGTTGATTTCGGAGGCATCCGAACACCCGCATCGGCAACCGCAAGGACATTGGAAACCGGTACCGGATTAAGGAATATCCCCAGTTGTGCTTCTCCGGTATTGACGTTTTCCAGGATCTCCACGGCATCGGGGGAATACGTTAGATGCCGCTTTTCCTTTTCGATGTTGTTAATATCCATTATATCCTGGAGGATCGCATTGTGGAGCAGGCTCACATCCAGATCCCGCCATACTGGCGGCTTATCGTGAGGAAGCGTCTCTCGAATAGAATTCACATCGTGCGGGGTCAGCAGTAGATATGTCTGGTTATTAAGTCCGTACAGGCCGAATACCACGGAATTCTGACTAGCCTTAGAAAGCTCATTGTTCCAGTGAATCGCGTTCTCGGACATGGCACTGGATATCGGGGGCAATTCACGAATTCGGAAGCGCTCCTCCAGACGGGGCTTCAGCTCTGCAAGGCGTTCAGAGGGCAGGCCTCTCAACATTCGATGCGTGGGGAAAAGAGTCAGGCCCGGATCGTTTGTGCCGATCAGGGTTATCATGGCGAAGTTGGGTGAAGCAACGTTGTCGTAATCCTTTTCAGGCTGTTGATTTCGATAGGCGAGTGCCGTGGTGTAGCGATGATGGCCGTCAGCGATATAAAGGGGAGTACGGGCGAAGAAATCCGTTACCTGTTTATTCCGTTGTTCATTGGTGATTACATGGAGATTGAAAGTAACCCCGTCATCGTCTGTAGCACTTACGGTTGGATTGGCTGGATCGACCTCCGGGAAAAGTGACAGAAGATTCTCATTGCGTCGATAAACGGCCATAATCGGACTGAGGTTCGCCTTACATGACCGGAGCAATTGCAGGCGGTCCTCTATAGGACCTTTCATAACGATTTCCGTCGGTCGAATCTCTCCGCTTTCAAAATCTTCCAGCCGTACAGCGGCAACCAGGCCCCAGTAACTCGTCTCCTGCCCCCAGCGGCTGAACTTGTGTTCGACAAGATAGTAGGCTGGTATTTGTTCCCTGATCAGTACACCGGTACGAATCCATTCAGTAAGTGCTTCGGCTGCGCGGGTGTAACGGTTGGCTTCGGGACCATCCTCCGGATATTCTTTGCCAAGTTCGAGCCTGATGAGATTATGAGGGTGTCGCCTGTAGTTTTCGTCTTGTTGCTTTTCGGTGATCACGTCATACGGGGGGGTGATTACCGATGAAAGGTCTTCGATCGTGTGTGGATCATATCTTAGCCCTCTGAAGGGTCTTACATCCGTCATTGCCTAAACTCCAAATTCTGCTATTGCCTGCTGCTGAACTGTGAAAAGTTGCCGGATACCTTTTTCCGCCAGTTTTATTAATGAATCCATACTCTCTCTGGAAAATGGATCTCCCTCGGCAGTTCCTTGAACTTCAATAAACTCGCTACGATCGTTCATAACGATATTGAAATCAACCTGAGCGCGGGAATCTTCGTCATAACAAAGGTCAAGGAGGTGGATATCATCCACGATCCCTACGCTGGTTGCGGCCACCATCCCTTTAAGGGGTGAGTCGAGCCGCTCTCCCCGCTCCCGGAGCGTATGGATTGCCTGCGCCAGCGCCACATAGGCAGCGGTAATGGACGCCGTACGTGTGCCACCATCGGCTTGCAGGACGTCACAATCGATGGTAAATGTTCTTTCACCGAGCGAATCAAGATTGGCCACCGCGCGTAGCGAACGCCCAATGAGCCGTTGAATCTCCAGGCTCCGGCCGCTGACCTTTCCTGCTGTCGAATCGCGTTGCGTACGGGTGTTGGTGGCGCGGGGCAGCATGGCATATTCGGCGGTTATCCACCCGGAACCACTCCCTTTGAGGAAGGCCGGAATACGATCCTCAATACTTACGGCACAAATCACCTTTGTTTCGCCAAGCTCGATCAGGGCCGACCCTTCTGCATATCGCTGAAAACCGGGCTTAATGTGCACCGGCCTCATTTCGTCGGCATTACGTCCATCGAATCGGGCCAGTCTCATCGTATCTTCTCCATCGGGGCGAGGCTGAGAAGCAGTTTCTTGGTTCCGATATCATCTCGAAAGGCGACGGTAACCTCGTGATCGCCATTAATCAAAACACATTCCATGACGGTTCCTTCTCCGAATCGGGAATGCATGACACTATCTCCCGATTGCAGGTCCACCGGGGCAGCTGTGCCTGTCAAAGCGGGACCGCGTTGAATGCTGTGCATTTCCCGGTGTTTTTCTGCAGGGGTTACAAGGTGAGCCGGGATGTCATTGAGGAACCGCGAGGGAGGATTCGGACGGCTGGCACCGTGAAGTGTACGGCGGAAGGCACGGGTGAGGAATAACCGTTTTTCGGCACGGGTCATTCCCACATAACATAAACGCCGTTCCTCTTCCATCTGGGCGTCATCGCCGAAGGAACGGATATGGGGCAGCATGGCCTCTTCCATCCCCGTCATAAAGACGATCGGGAATTCCAATCCTTTGGCCTGATGCATGGTAATCAGTGTGACGGCTCTACTTCCTTCTTCCAGATCGTCTACGCTGGAAACCAGGGCTACGCGTTCCAGGAGCTCGGCAAGCGCATCGCCTGTTTCGAGATCGGTATGTTCCGCTGCCATCCCGCGCAATTCAAGGATGTTGTTCCAGCGTTCCTCGCTATCGCTTCCCTGCAGAACCAGTGTGCGGTAGCCGGTACGTTCCAGGATGGCATCGAACAATTCCTCCAGATCGGTTTCCTCTGCCTGTGCAATGAATTCGTCGATCACTTCCGTGAAACTGTTTAGCGACTGGACGCTGCGCGAGCCGAGCGATATAGGCTCTCCCTCGGAGATCCGTTTCAAGGCGGAATAGATGGAAAGCTCTTTCTGAGCCGCCCAGGCGGAAAGCTCGCTTGTGGTACGCTGCCCAATGTTTCTGGGTGGTACGTTTATGATCCGGCTCATGCTCACATCATCATGGGGATTGCTGATCACGCGGAGATAAGCGAGGATATCCTTAATCTCTTTCCGCTCGTAGAAACGAAGCGCGCCTACAAGTTTATATGGGAATCCATGGCGTACCAGCGCTTCCTCAAGCGCCCGGGACTGAGCGTTGGTGCGATACATCACCGCGCACTCGCCCATGCTGTAACCCTCTTCAGCCACCAGTCTCTCTATGGTGTTGACAACGAACTGGGCCTCTTCCTGCTCGTTGAAGGCTTCCACGATGCACAAGAGTTCTCCGCTGTCGTTTTCCGTCCAGAGCGCTTTCTCCTTTCGCTGTTCATTGGGAGCGATTACCCTGGATGCCGCCTCCAGGATTGTCTGGGTGGAACGATAGTTTTGCTCCAGTAAAATCACTTTGGCATCCGGATAATCGCGCTCGAAGTGGAGGATATTGCGCAAATCCGCGGATCGCCAGGAATAAATCGATTGATCGGGATCGCCCACCACGCAGACGTTGCGATATTTACCCGCCAGGAGCCTGGCCAGTTCATACTGGGCAAAGTTGGTATCCTGAAATTCATCTATCAGAACATGGAGATAGCGGGATTGATACCTGGCTAAAACTTCCTCATGATTGCGAAAAAGCATCACCGTCTGCATTAGCAGGTCGTCAAAATCCAGCGCATTGCTGTCTATAAGCAGTTTCTGGTACCGTTCATAGACGCGATGGGTTACCTCTTCATAATAGCTGTCGCTGACAAAATCGGCCGGGCCGATAAGCTCTGCCTTGGCCCTGGAGATTGTCGACAGGATGGAGCGCGGTGGATATTGTTTAGGATCCAGTTCCAGATCCTTCATGCTCCTGTTGATGAGGCTTAACTGGTCGCTTTCATCGTAGATGACATAACGCTGACTGATGCCAATATGCCCGGCTTCCTGACGCAGGATTCGTGCACAGATCGAATGAAAGGTGCCGAGCGATAATCCTTCGGCGCGTTTGTCGAGCATGCTGTAAACGCGGTCCTTCATCTCCCGGGAGGCCTTGTTGGTGAACGTTACCGCCAGCATCCGATGAGGGCTGATCCCGATGACCCTGATCAAATACGCGATACGGTGCGTAATGACGCGTGTTTTACCGCTGCCGGGGCCGGCGACAACCAGGACCGGCCCTTCGATGGCTTCAACTGCCTGCCGTTGTGCGGGGTTCAGTGTTTCCAGAATATCCATAGACATATATCGGCTTCTTCGGATAAAAGGTACTGCTATCTAATGCTAAATCAGCATCCCGGGATAAACACAGGGTTATCTTCGGTAATAATAGTTGTTTCTTTGGCCAGCATGTCCCGCAGGTACTTGGGGATATAAAAGAGACCTTGATGCGTATGCCCGTCGTAGAAGCTGAGCCGCCGGGTAATCCGGTTTGAGATTCGCCTGTCCACTTCCTCGGCTGAAAGTTGCAGCGGGTCGAATTCCAATGAATTCAGGGTGAACCCCCACGGTCCTCCGAAAGAGGGTACGCTGGCTTCGTAAGGTATCGATATGGGAAATGCGGTTCTGAGGGTGTTATTGATAGCCATGTAGACCTGGGTGATTCCCAGCAGGGTAGCGCCTGATTGCAGTGCGAAAGTGGCATCCGCGGTCATTTTGGTCTTGAGCATCTCGTAGAACTTCTGAGTGTAGAGCAGATAGGCCGGGCCACCCTCAATCGGCTCCGGCAGGTCGATAATCACCACGTCGAACTTTTCATCCGTTTCCTCGAGATATTTTTTTGCATCCATATGCAGCAGCTCTACCCTTGGATCGTCGAAGGAATTCTGGTGGTGATTCGGTAGATACCGCTTGCAGAGTTCAATCACCTCTTTATCGATATCCACCATCACCACTTTTTTCACGGTATTATGTGAAAGGATTTCTCTCAGCGTAGCTCCTTCTCCACCGCCAGCGATGAATACGTTTTGCGGATTGGGGTGGAGGATCATGGCCGGCTGGACCAGCGCCTCGTGATAGATGAATTCGTCCCCTTCGCACGATTGTATTTTACCGTCCAGGATCAGGCATTTGCCGAAGGCAACAGTCTCGATCATTTCCACTTTCTGGTACTCAGATTTTCCATAATACAGGATATCTTTGACAGCGAATTGCTGGATGGTATCCGGTGTTACAAATTCCATAAACCAGTTAGACGGGACATCTTGCATATGTTCAGGCTCCTCTCTGCAGTTCAGTAATAGAAGGGTTTTTCGACCCCAGCTTGCTGATAATCTCCTTCGATGCAGCTTCTAAATCGAAGTTGCCGTCGTGGACAAAAATATCTATAGCGGCATAATTGTATTCCGGCCAGGTATGAATTCCCACATGAGCGCCGTTGGCCAGTACCAGCCCGCTGACCCCCTGCGGGGTGAAATGGTAAAAGGATTCACCGAGCGGCTCTGCCTGGGTCTGCTTCATGATGGAAGTCAGGGTGGCTTTCATTGCCTCCAGATCATCCAGGATGTCCGGGTCGCAGTCCTTCAAATCCAGAATGTACTGCCTGGCCAGATTCTGCAATCATAATCTCCTTGATATACGGTACCATTATAAAGGATGGCTGGTGTTTTCTCAAAGGAAGGCAATATGTTAAACTAATCGTTACAACATGTATTAAGTCAAGGCTGGTGCAAACCAGTCGTATCATACGGGTAACGATACCCGGAGGTTGTAACAAGCGTGGATAACGGACGCATTAGAACCTGTGATTATTGTGGCGCTCATAACTATAAATCGTTTTCTTTCTGTACAAATTGCGGACAGGCTTTACCTGAGCGCATCAGGGTGATCGATAGCGATCCTCGCAACTCCGATGAGATCAAAGTCCGGAAGGAACGCCGGGTGAGGGCTTGTGTGAATTGCGGTGCTCATAACCCGGTATTTGCCCGGTTTTGCGTGCAGTGCGGGAACCGCCTCCCTTTAGGAACAACAGGGGTTACGGATTGGGTTTATGCTGAGTATGCCGGCTTCTGGCGCAGATTTGCCGCCTACTTGATCGACGGGATTGTTTTGAACATCATCGATTTCATTATCGGCCTGATTGCCGGTATCATATTTGTAGTCGGAAGCGATACTGCTTCCTATGCGATATACTATGGAATCGGGTCCTTTGTTGGCCTGGTATATTTTGTTGGTTTCTGGAGCCGAAAGAGCCGGACACCCGGCAAGATGGCACTTGGTGTGAAAATTGTGGATGGTGAGGGCCAGCCTATCAAACTTGGCAGGTCCGTACTGCGCTATTTCGGCTATTTTGTTTCTTCGGTTCCCCTGGGGCTCGGATTTTTATGGATTGCCTGGGATGGAAAAAAACAGGGATGGCATGATAAAATTGCCGGTACATACGTGATCAAGATGTAAACGATGGATTTGGATTCTGAAAACGCAGCCTCAGCGGCTCCTTTGAAATGGTATATTCTTGGGCCGGTTGTCGCTGTGGTAGGGATGGTCTTTGCCCTTCCCGCCATGGCACTCCAGGAGATGGGATACGGATGGTATATCGGGCCATTCATAGCAGCGCCCGTGATCGAGGAAGCGGCCAAGCCGGCCGGAGTTTACTGGCTCCTGGCTAAGAAACCTCAGGCGCTTCCCAGCCAGCAATATACCGCTTTTCTAGCGGCGCTGGCCGGGCTTTCCTTCGGTATTATCGAGAACCTGTTGTATCTGGAAGTGTATATCCCCGACCACTCAACCGAACTGGCAATATGGAGATGGACCGTCTGTATTGGGGTGCACACTGTATGCAGCTTTATCGTTGGATGGGGAATTAATCAGAACCTGGTTGCCTGGGTCCGAGGTGAAGTGACGCTGATGGAAGGAAGCCGCAAGTTTTTCCTGACGGCGATGGCGATCCATGCTGCCTACAACATTTTTGCCTATTTGCTTGAGACCCGCTGGGAATGGTTTCCGGATACGGCCGAAAACTGGATTGGGAATGGGTTGTTCTGAAACGCGAATGATAGTTCGAGGAGGAACGAATGGAAAAAATCGTCTATGCTGTCTGGAAACACGAGACGGATGCCCCCGAAGCTTTCAAGATGAAGCTGCTGAGCGACGAGATCGCCGGGGAACTGGCCAAATCCGGCGTGCATAAATTGCGCATCAGTGTGGTCGACGATGAAGTGGCCCCGGCTGAGCCGCTGCGGATTATTGCTTCGAAACCGCCGGTCGATGGTCTTATCTCGCTGTGGGTGGATACCGCCATCCATCGATTGGGGCTGGAAGAGATTATCGAAAAGGCGGCATCTCGAATGGTGGGATATCTGGTGACGGAATCCGTTCCATTTACGGACCCGCAAACCGAAGTGACGGAAGGGCAGCGTGTCCCGGGAATGAATTCGGTGGTCTTCTTAACCAGGCCGCCTCGGCTGAGCTATGAGGACTGGATTACTGTCTGGCATGGAAGCCACACTCGGATAGCTCGCGAAACACAATCAACCTTCGGTTACAAACAGAATGTAATCGCCCGTCCGTTAACCTACGCTGCACCGCCGTATGATGCCATTGTCGAAGAGAACTTTCCGGCTGAGGCAATGACCGATCCGCAGGTGTTCTACGATGCCGTGGGTGATGATGAAAAGCGGCAGAAAAACGAGCAGAAGATGATCGAGAGCTGCATGCGCTTCATCGATTTCGACAAGCTCGATCGTATCCTGATGAGTGAATACGTGATGAAATCATAAAGGCTTGGTATTCTTACCAATAAATTAGCTTCTTGGTAAGAAGCAACGGACCGACAATTTGCCATTACGGTTATTATATGTTTTTCGCTAAGTATTTTTCTAAGATACTAAGTAAACCAATAATACATCGACCATTTGACCATACTTAATAACACTCGTCAAGTAGTCCAACAAGGCTGTGACCATTTCGCCATATTCGATTTTCCCATTTTCGTTTTTATCGTAATCTAAAGGATCCCACGCATCTTCACATTCGCCCATATCCCAACTTCCTACATCGCATTCATGATGATTATTCCTTCCTGCGGCTACTACGGTTCCATCTGTCTTCAAACCCACTGTATGATACTCACCGCATGCAATCTGCTGGATATTCGTCCAATTGCCCACGTTGCACTGGCCATAGGTGTTGTGTCCTTTGGCAACAACCGTGCCATCGGTTTTGAGTCCAACACTGTGC
>CAZDMY010000093.1:0-8832 GCA_964506405.1 uncultured Dehalococcoidia bacterium
TCTCTGAAGGAATCTTCCACCAGATGAATGTTGAAGATATCGTACATCTCATATAGTGCCTCATAGGCATCTCTGGTTACCATAATTCTCCTCCAAAAATGTACTTTCTGGCGGTCGACTAATCGAGTGCCGTATTACTTAGAAAACGCTTACATAACCCCGGTTCTTTAAGTGAATTGCGGAGCGCAAAGAAAACCGCAATCCCACCACCAGACAATACAATCAATCCACCAACTAAAAGCCCCAGCCCAACTTCAAACAGCCAGGATACTTTAGCACGAACCACAATACTGAGATCCGTGTTCGGCTCCTCGGTATTATTGAACAGGGCAAGCATTCCCAGCAGGCTGCCATCACTGCCGCTGTTGACCGGTTCCACCCGAAAGCTCACGATGTCTCCACCCTGTAATGTTCCCGCCGGTCCCACACCGATATCATCCGGTTCGGCCAGTATCGTAGAGGATTCGGCATCAAACTTAACCGTTTTAGTGGTAAGATAGCCTTCTTCATCAGCAATAGCGCTATCTACCCAGATCATCGTTCCACCGGCTACTGTAAGACCGATGGCAATTGATATTATGATGGCCCCAGCAACAAAGAGAACGATATTCCCTGTGCTCATACTTATCCTCTACCTTGTTTCATCCAACACAAATTCCCATTGACACGCGATGTCATCGGTATTTTCTCTGGGCGGCAACTTAGTCGCGTGGCATCTCATCTCAGGATTGATATATTCGGCCGTCAACTGCATACCCGGCACGCAGATATCCTCACAGGCATGTTTCTGGCGGACGGTATCTCCCGTAGCTTCAAAGATTTCCAGTGCCGGGCACCGGGTGGCGGTGAGAATGCCATGGTTGGGATTTTTTAATTCGCAGTCGATATCGATCCAGCCCGCCTCGCCCGGCGCAAACTGAAACGCTTTAAGCAGGGCGGCCACATCGTTTCCGTGAATGTTGAGTGCGTCCATGGATACCCGGATATCGTTCTCGCATCCGCCGCGCTTAAGCCACACCTCTTTCTCCCACTCAAGGGCTTTTTCGAGCCCGACTTTGTCTTTAACCACATCGAACCACAAACCGCCCAGCATCATATAAATCAGGCTGCCGGTTCGCCACAGGTTCAGAATGGTGTCGCTGGAAAAATCCTTTAGCCTGGCATCCGGTCTGAATGGTCCGCTGTAATCGGGTAATTCGGTCATTTCGTCCTCCATCAAGCCCCTCCCCCATCAAGAGAGGGAAGATAGTAATGATGCTGCAATCTTTCCCATCACTTCACGAACTGCCTGCACGCCGGGTGAATTTTCAGGTAAATCAATGATTGGCTTACCAAGGGAGTCGAATTCGGTAAGCATATGGTCGTCAGGAACAGAGCCCACAATATCCAAACCGGCCTTTTCCGCCATCTCTGTGATCTTCTGGTCATTACCTGCTGATTTGTTTATGACCAGTCCAGTGCGGGTAGCGGTCATTTCCCTTCGCGCGACCTCGTGTATCGCTTGAGCCGCACGCATTCCCCGCAGAGATGTGTCCGTAACGATCATCAGGAAATCAACCCCGTTGACTACGCGACGGTTCACCTGTTCCGGCCCGGCTTCGCAATCGATTACGGTTATGTCATATTGTCTTGAGAGGCTGTCGATGCCGTATCGGAGGAGTTCGTTGGTGGCGCAGAAGCAACCCGGTCCCTCCGGTCGCCCCATGGTAAGCAGATCAAATCCTTTTCCTTCCTCAACAATATCCGCCATCGCATCACGGATATGTCTGCTTTCAATCTCCTGCCTTATATTCGGATCTTCGATAATATCGCGGCGAATCTCTGAGACGGTTTTCTTTACCACTATCCCAAGCGCATAGGAAAGGCTTACCGACGAATCCGCATCGATTGCCAGGATTTTCAGTTTCCCTTGCTTAGCCAGCAACCCGGTTAGAATGGCAGTGATAGCCGTTTTTCCGCTGCCGCCTTTACCGGTGACAGCGATCTTTTGCGATTTCATAGTCAACCTGACCCCGGCCCTCTCCTATCAAGGGAGAAGGTATAATCTAAACCCGATCCTGATCCCCGATCCCTGTTCTTGATTCCTTATTCTCCATCACCGTATTCATAAAATTTTCCAGTATCCCTTTGATAGTCTCTGCCGAGGCAATTCTGGGGTCGAACAGATCGAGTTGAAGATTCAACACCGGTACACCGGTTTCATCCTGTATCCGGTCCTTAACCATCTTGGCGATCGCCCAGTTGGATTTACAGGCAATATGCCCGGCAAATACAGCCCCATCCGCATGGTAATCCTTGCAAAGATCCATGGCAGCATCCAGGTAATTCTCCCACGGCCCCCCGCATTCCCGGGTCATGGGCAGTAATTCAATCTTTCGGGCCCATCCCTCCAGAATGCCATCCAGGGTCGTGATGTCTTCCACCGGGTCCATAGTCCAGTTGTTGTTCATATGGCTGACGGATACCGCGCCATACTCCCTCTCCAGCCAGTTGAAAATACCCATATCGAAGGTCACCGCGCCGTAAATCCAGACCAGCCGGTACTTCTCCTCTTCAAGGTGCCCCTCCCGCTTGTCAACCTTTGCTTTGGCCCATTCGTATTTGCGCTTAAGGTAGTCGACCAGTTCCGGGGTTCCGGCCAGGTTCATCAAGAGGCCGTATTCGGTGATCATGTCCAGGCTGGGATAAGGGGATGGTACCTGTTGTCTAAGATGGTTCAGCTTAAGGACATATTCCTGCGCTTCATTCGAATACCGCATCACTTCCTGAAGCTTATCGAAATCCAGTTTCCGCCCGCTAACCTCTTCCAGGACCGGGATTAGTTCACCCAGCTCGCGGGCTGTATATTTAATACTCCGTTCATTTCGAAAATACGGCATATCGATCAGGTAGTAGGGAAATCCGAAATACTCGGCGATATGCGGATAGGTAGCAATATTGGAATCACACGGATGCGACGGATGAACCATGATTAATGGAGGATCGAGGTCGCCCGCCAGAGCGGCGCCGAGCAGGATTTTGTTGTTGGAACACAGGTAATCCGGTATCTGCTGTTCGGCGATATCAATATATTTCATAGCCTCGCCTAAACCGGATATTGCGCCGGTTAACGAGTCAACAACAATCGGTGTGATATCCATTGCCCAGAAAAGCTCGGGCATAATACCAAAGTTGATCCAGGCCAGTTTTTCTCCCCTGGCGGTAGTTTCGTGAACCTTTTCGAAGTAGGGGCCCAGATAATCGAATACGCTGACCCCTGCAGAATCACCCGCTACCAGTTGCTTGATGATGCCGAAATTGTCCGATAGTTTTTGAAGTATATCGTTTGGCCCTGCCATCCTATTCCTCCAGTTGCTCCAGGAACGCCTGAATCCTGGTTTTCAATTGGCCGGTAGCACTCAGTCGATATTCTCTTTCCAGGGTTAATAAAGGTATGCCGGCCTGGCGCATTTTCTTCCGGATATCAAGCTGGTCGCCGCCCCAAAGGTCGCAGTACCTGATTCTCTGAAAAACAACCCCATCTGCCCTGGACTGCTCCACCAGGCCTTGTATCTCCCGGCTTC
This sequence comes from uncultured Dehalococcoidia bacterium, assembly GCA_964506405.1. Taxonomy (GTDB): domain Bacteria; phylum Chloroflexota; class Dehalococcoidia; order SZUA-161; family SpSt-899; genus JBGLNL01. The sequence continues at coordinate 3,564 of CAZDMY010000093.1, forward strand.
TTTCCGCCAGTTTCAATGACATCCTGGGACAGGATGGGCGCTTGAGATAAGCCCGCGCCAGATTTCGAATCAAATCGCCTTCGGTTGACACGGGTTCCATGAAGGTACGGCGACCGAAACAGATATTGTCGCTTACAATCAAACCACCGAGGTCCTCCATGATCTGGAAATATTCGGGATCGTCACATCCGCCACCACCGGCGATGACCAGCCGGGCTCGATAATCAGTAATCCCTGCCCGATCTTGAAGTTCGCTTAGTAACTTTTTCAGTAATTCATTGTATTCAGGCTTCGGGATTACCGTTCCCGCCAGAACCACTTTCAGCGATTCCGCACCATTAATAGACGGATTCTCTGCATTCCTGAGATCATAGAATTTTTTCAGTAAATCCCGAGTCTCATTATACGTATGAATAGAATCCCTCAATTTATCTTCGGTTATCTCCACCCCGAATGTCCCCTCAAGCTTTTCTTTAAAAGCGGTCAATTCGTCGGCAAAGCGGTCGACAGCCGCTTCCGTATCTTTATGAGGAACATCGATGAAATGAAGAAGCTTGAATTGATCTGGGCGAGTCTCGCGCAAAATATCGTAGACTCGTCGCAGGTTATCACAGCTCCAGATAAAGACCAGGCCATCAAGAAAGCTATACCGACCGCCAAAGGCAAACTCGAGACAGGCCCTCGAAAAGCTGCAATTGACCTGGCTCATATAGACATCCGCCATCGTGGTACTTTCGCAACCAACCGCACGTACCCGGTAAGGAAGCATATTCGCAGCGAATATGATCTCCTCAGGCACATAGGAACAGAAGAACCCAACGACTCTTTTCCCTTCAGACCGCCAGTTCTCAATATAAGGGTTGCTTAGACCACTGGCTAACAAGCTTATTTCTTCCAGAGTACTCACGCGTCTCCTTTCCCGAGCAGGAGTAATATATTCATTCCTTTGAGGCTATTATTAGGATACTAACAATTAGCATACTAACATTATTCATATGCGCTGTCAACAGGTTCGTACATAAAGCAGGTTAAGGCACACCTTTAATCGGAAGCCAGCCTTCATGTGCCAGGAACAGGTCTTTGCGCTCGCCATCCAGTTGATGGATATTCAGGTAGTCGTTCGATGTCCGTTTGGTTGGAGAGAAGGAATGCCTGCAACCATCCACTTCGATAGAAAACGATTGAAAATGATTGTAAAGTGCTTCGGACGTAAAGTTCTCCGGACCTACATCTTGTACCGTTTCGCGTATTGCTTCAACTAACATCATTGTCGGTTGAACTGTGATATAACCGACCCCGGATTCGATAATCTGCTGCGCCTTGTCAGCATGGTTTTCCATTAGGAGCTTTCGGGTAAACTGCATGGATTCGGTATCGTCTGTCCACCATCGAAACGGTCGAACAAAGTATCCGCCATCCATCTCATCCCAGAGATCGGCATTATATATCTGGCCCATGAATGCCACATGGGCATCGGTACCGATAAATTTGCCTCTCCCACCAGCCTCCCGGTAATCCTTGACAAAGCTCTGGGGAGGTGCTGCGGGAAATACATAATCGCAATCCTTGAGCGCCTCCGCCTGAGTATCCCACTTGAAAGTTAGTTGTGGCAAAAAACCTTCCACCCACTGATACCGATCAGGATTTTCTTTAGCATATTCCTTGGCTGCGCCGAGAATTGCCTGCCCAGCCGATTCGTTCAGCATCGCTCCGCCGATTCGAGCTGGCCGGTCCTCGGGGAAATCCGGGTCATTCTCTGCGATCCAATCGAGAAGCGTGTATATCTGCTCGTCGTACAATGCGTTACCCAAAGCAAATACCCAGCCGGGTGGAATAAATGCACCCCGGTTCGGCGACATCATGATCATCACCACTTTATCCTGTTCAAGGAACGGCTTCAGGGTAACCGCGGTTGAAGCTACCGTGCCGAAGATGACATCCGCCCCCTCCTGCTTAAGCTTTTCATATCCGGACACATCGCGGGAAGGATCATATTGATTATCATACCTGACAACCTTCAGGTTAACGCCCGAGATCGGTTTTTCCCGGTTATAGTAACCTACGGTATCATTGAGCGCCATGTTAATCACTTCCATAGCATTGGATGCGACACCGGTTAAATCGGTATGATTACCGATCGTGATAGTTACTGGCTCCAGGACTGGACTTGTTGGCGATGCCGGTGAATCGCTGCCATTGCAGGATGCTGTAATGAGCAGCAACCCCAGCACCAATACCAGCAGGATAATCGCAACGGTATATGGCTTGGTCATACTTCACCTCCATTGAGATTCATGGTTCCTTCTTGATCGGGATCCAGCCTTCATGCGCCAGGAAAAGGTCCTCTCTTTCAGCATCAAACTGGTGGATGTTCAGAGAATCATTGGAAGTACGTTTGGTTTCGGAAAAAGAGTGCTGGCATCCATCCACGGTCATGGAGAATGACTGCAGATGATTATACAGTGCTTCCGACGAGAAGTTCTGCGGACCCACCACCTCCACTGTTTCGCGTATCGCTTCCAGCAGCATTACGACCGGTTGAACCGTTATGTATCCGGCACCCGCTCGTATGATGTTCGACGCTTGATCCGGATGATTCTTATTCAGAATAGATCTGGTAAGGCGACCGTACTCCGTATCGTCGGTCCACCATCGGAAGGGACTGATAATATACGTCCCATCCATTTCATCCCAGAGGTCCAATTTATCGACTTCCGACATAAACGCAACCAACGCATAGGGGCCAATGCACTTCGCCTTGCCTTCAGCTTCTCGATAGTCCTTGACAAAACTCTGAGGAGGAAGAGCCGGAAAAACGTAATCGCAGGCCTTGAGCGCTTCCGCCTGGGAATCCCACTGGAAGGTGAAATGGACCAGATAGCCACCACCCCATTCGTACTCGGCGTTGTTGTTGGCATAGTCTTCAGCAGAGTCCAGAATCGCCTGACCAGCCGCCTCATTCAGCATGGCCCCACCTATCTTAGCAGGCCGGTCTTTCGGAAAATCCGGGTCGTTTTCGGCGATCCAGTCAAGCAGGGTGTACATTTGTTCATCATATCGAGCCTGACCCATGGCAAATACCCATCCCGGCGGATCGAACGCTTCCTGACTGGGCGACATCAATATCATCACCATTTTGTCCGCCTCCAGCAGGGGTTTTAACGTTATCCCCGTTTGCGCCACCGGACTCCAGATAAGATCCGCTCCCTGTTTCTTCAGCCACTCGTATCCGGGAATGTCTTTAGCCGGGTCGTATTGACAATCGTAAGTCCGAACCTCAAGTTTAACTCCCGGAATCTTTCCTCTTTCGTTGTAGTATTCCACGGTATCTTCCAGCGCCTTGGTCAGGATCTCCGTCGCGTTCGATGCGACGCCGGTTACATCGGTAAGGTTACCAATGATAAGAGTGACGGCTTCCGGTGTAGTGGCAGGCGATGCGGATGTGGGTGGGAAGGTATACCTTTCCGACAGGGACTGCTCACCCCCGCCACAGGTAATCCCGCCAATGGCGAGAGCAATAATAACCAGAACGGAAACAAACTTTATTCTACGCATCACATGGATCTCCTTGCTTTCGTCTGATCACTCGTATCCAGCACACCTTATCATCAATAACCCGGTTCATTCTTAGCATATCGATGGGATAACCCTCCTCCGGGGAACTTCTGGAAAAGCCATACTTTAGTATCTTTCCTCAGGTTGATATGAACCGCCAGCCATGCTATAATTAGGGTGCTAATAATTTTGTTGCTAACATTCTTACACATGACATGCACCATGTCAAGGAGAAATCAACTTTTGTTCAATATCGAGGTAAGTAGTGAGTGAAGAAAAGGATGCCAGGGAAAGCGCAAATTATCAGAAATATGTTCCGTTTATGGGACGCGATTACAACCTGTTCATGCTGGCCGGCCTGACCCTGAGCGCCATTTTTCAGGCCCGGCATCACCAGGTTCAGCATCTTGGGCTCACCCCCACCGAATTTCATCTGCTGCTTGTGGTATCGGAACTCGGCGGTACCGCCACGCCCACGGAGATCGCCCAGTGGATGATGCGCAGGCCGCCAACGATATCGGGGCTGCTCAATCGTATGGAGAAAAACGGACTTATCACCCGAAAAAATGACAAGAACAACAAGAAACTCAGAAAAGTGGCAATTACCGCCAAGGCTCAGGAATACCTGAAAAAGCTCTCCGAAGAGGAAGATATCCTTAATGTAATTGTTGCATCTCTCTCGAACGAAGAGTACAGCCGGCTCTGGGATCTCCTGGAAAAACTGCGTGGTGTGGCTCTTTCCCTGACTGAGGGATCGAGCGATAAACCCCGCTGAATGACAAACTCATTTCATAAAAACGCTCGCATCTTTTGCGCCAGCTCCTCAGGTAAGGTCTCGATCACCCATTCGTCCTGAAGCCGTTCCATAGTTCCGGTATCATTGGTGTAGACACCCTGCGGAAACGGCCTGGAGATAACTTTGGCATGGAGCGAATAGTATTCAGGATTCTCTCCCACCGGGGCCGAAAACGTGATCAGGTTGAAACTGCCCACACCCATTGCTTTGTATGCACGCAGTAGCCGAATAAGCATACTGGCAAAATCACCTATCTCTTCATTCGTCAAGTCACTAAAACTTGCCACCGATTCGAAAATGAACTGAATTTCCCGAAATCCGCGGGGTGCATAGCTAGCGATCAAAGCCAGCGTATCGTTACGGGCGATATTCCGTTCCCCGTTTTCCCATTCCCTTCGAACCAGATCCTTCCAGTAATTATTCCCATTCTTCTGCCAGTAATCCCGGCCCTTTTCCAGCAGCAATCGCTGCATGGCAGTTGGAGATTCCCGCATCAGGATCTGGAAATGCGGATGTACAATGCTGCCGCCTGAAGGTGGCAAGTGATTCCACATATAAACCGGATAGCTGGCTTGACGGTTGTGTGAGTGCACCGAGAGCATCCACTCGCGAGCCATCACCATATTATCAAATATAATTTCAGGAGTGAACTCATCCAGGTCCAGGAAATGGGCACGGCTGATAGTTGCCACCGCATGATACTCTGCAAAGGCAAACAAATTCGGAAACAGGTGACACTCACCCCTCTGCATCAAGCCCCGCGGAATGATATCGGGCGGGAACCGGGAGGTTCGGCTCAACACATTTTCCGGACAGAAAGGGCAACCTTTTTCAGTTTCGAGGGCAACCTGATCCGATATCCGTGTGGTGGTTTCAGCCTGCCTGGCCCGCTCCGCCCGCTTTGTATTAATGATGCAG
>CAZDMY010000094.1:0-8699 GCA_964506405.1 uncultured Dehalococcoidia bacterium
TGCTGGCATCGGCGGATCTTTTCATCGATTCACTTTTCGGCACCGGTAAAATCCGGCCTTTTGAGGGTAAACTTAAAGAGCTTCTGGAAAAAGTCGCCAGGGAAAAGGCTTGCCGGCCCCGGATGAAAATTCTGGCAGTCGATCTCCCTTCCGGGCTGGATGCCGATACCGGCGCAGTTGATCCCGTCACTTTAACAGCCGATCTGACTGTTACCTTCGCCTGCCCTAAAACGGGCTTATTCAAGTTTCCGGGCGCAGCCCGGCTGGGGCAACTGGAGATTGCCGATATCCAGATACCGGAGTATCTTTCCGAGGGTATCAATACTGAACTTATCACGGATGACCTGATCCGGAACCTCCTCCCTGAACGTCCACTGAATGCCAACAAAGGGACCTTCGGCAAACTGCTCGTCGTAGCCGGCTCTGCCAAATATATCGGGGCGGCCTGCCTGGCCTGTGAAGGAGCGATGAGAACCGGAACCGGATTGGTTACACTCGCAACCCCTATTAGCCTTCAACCGATCGTGGCTGGCAAGCTTAGCGAAGTAACCTATCTTCCTTTGCACGAGAATGACGAAAGGGCAATTAAGGCAAAATCGGCAACCACTATCGCGGAAAATATCAGTGGTTTCAATGCCATGCTGGTCGGATGCGGCTTGGGACAGCATGTCGATACAATTGAATTTCTTCAGAAATTCCTGCTCAATGAAGGTCTGCCAATCCCGATGGTTATAGATGCCGATGGATTGAATATTCTTTCCCGAATCGATAACTGGTGGCAGGGTCTCAAGACGCCTTCGGTGCTGACACCCCATCCGGGAGAGATGGCCCGGCTGACAGGTAAAACTGTTGAAGAAATCCAGCAGGATCGATTGCAGACGGCGCAGATGTTTGCAGCCGGGTGGAATCAGACCGTGGTGCTGAAAGGGGCATTCACCGTCATAGCTTCACCCGAAGGGAATATACGGCTTTGCGGCATAGCCAATCCAGGGCTGGCTTCCGCCGGGACGGGCGACGTGCTGGCCGGTACTATCGCGGGTTTCCTGGCTCAGGGGCTTACTCCCTTTGATGCGGCTGCCTGTGGTGTTTATATTCATGCTATGGCGGGTGAACTGGTAAAAGCGGAGATTGGTGATAGCGGAATGCTGGCCGGCGATCTGCCACCGGCCTTGCCGGTAGCGATCAAGGAACTGAGGGAGGAAACAGATTGATCCGGATTGAGGTCTGGAACAAACCCGAATTTCCCGATCCAAGGTCCGAAGGCTTGAAGAAGGACATTGCCGATCTGGGTATCAGCGGTACAGAGCAAATAGACATCTTCGATGTCTACTTTCTCTCGGACGGCCCCCGGCAGGATGAAGCTGAGCGAATTTGCCGCGAAGTGCTGGCTGATCCCATCGTGCAGAACTACCGATTGGAAATGAAGCCGACGGGCACTCGGGAGTCTGGAGGCTTTGCAATTGAAGTGGCCTACAATCCGGGGGTAATGGACCCTATTGAATACAGCCTGAAGAAAGCCATCGCCGACCTGGCCATAGAAACGGTCAGCGAGGTGAAAACGGGTACCCGGTACATTGTGCATGGAGGTCTTTCCGCGGACCACCTGCAAGCGATCACCAGTAAGTTGTTATTGAATCCGGTTATTCAGCATGTTGTGACCGAAACAGAAAAGGTCAATCCGGATTCTCACAGTTACACCTTCCAGATGACAACCGTCAATCTTCTAAGTATAGGTGATGACGAACTGGAAAAAATCGGACGTCATAAGCTTTCGCTGAACCTGGAGGAGATGAAAGCGATTCAACAATTTTTTTCCTCCCTTGGCCGTAATCCGACGGATATTGAACTGGAAACCCTGGCACAGACATGGTCTGAGCACTGTGGTCATAAGACTTTCAAGGGGAAGATCAGGCTCGACGGCAAGCTAATTGACAACCTGCTGAAAAGCACCATCGCCAAAGCCACCCAGGAACTGAACAAGAGTTGGTGTCTCTCGGTGTTTGTCGACAATGCGGGGGTGATCGATTTCGATGGTGAATATGCCCTTTGTTTTAAAGTGGAAACCCACAATCATCCATCTGCCATCGAACCTTACGGTGGCGCATCTACGGGGATTGGTGGTGTGATTCGCGATCCACTGGGAACCGGCCTGGGAGCCAAACCGATCCTGAATACTGACGTGTTTTGCTTTGGCACGCCCGATTACCCGCATGAAAAACTGCCCGGCGGCACACTGCATCCGAGACGGATATTCAAGGGAGTACGTGCCGGTGTGGCCGACTACGGCAATCGCATGGGCATCCCCACAGCCAACGGAGCCATCCTCTTCGACGACCGTTATGTCGGCAATCCGCTTGTCTACTGTGGCACGCTGGGAATCATGCCTGTAAGCATGTCACAACCGGGCAGGCAGCGGCCGGGCGATAAAGTCGTGTTGCTGGGTGGCAGGACCGGGCGGGACGGCATCCATGGGGTCACCTTCGCCTCAGTGGAACTGACCCAGAAATCGGAGGATATTTCCGCCAGCTCCGTTCAGATCGGCAATCCGATTACCGAAAAGAAAATGCTGGATGCCATCCTCAAGGCACGCGATAAAGGTCTCTACCGCCGGATCACCGATTGCGGTGGTGGCGGTCTTTCCTCGGCGGTAGGTGAGATGGCCGAAGAGACCGGCGTTAAGGTTTACCTGGAACGGGTCCCGCTTAAATATGCGGGGCTTTCCTATACCGAGATATGGATTTCCGAGGCGCAGGAGCGCATGATCGTGGCCGTACCGCCGGGAAACGTTCAGGAACTGCTGGACCTGTGCGCCGCCGAAGATACCGAGGCCACCGTGATCGGCGAGTTCACCGACACCAAACGGCTGGAGCTTTTCTACGAGGGCCAGCAGGTATGCGACCTGGGAATGGAATTTTTACATAACGGTACCCCGCAGGTGGAACGTGAGGCAAGCTGGGTTCAGCTACAACATCCGGAACCGGATTTCGCGGAGCCCGGAAAACTGGATCAGGATTTGATGGATATTCTCAGCTCGCCGAATGTTTGCAGCAAGGAATGGGTGATTCGCCAGTATGACCACGAAGTGCAGGGAGGCAGCGTCTTAAAGCCGCTGGTAGGGATTAATGAAGACGGCCCGGGCGATGCCGCCATCATCCGACCGCGCCTCAATTCTAACAAGGGCGCTATAGTATCGAACGGGATTAATCCTAAGTACGGCGATATAGATCCCTACTGGATGGCTGCTTCCGCCATCGATGAGGCCTTAAGACAGATCATCGCCGTAGGCGGCAGCCTGGAACGGGTGGCACTACTGGATAATTTCAGTTGGGGGAACCCGACCAAACCGGACCGGCTGGCCGCGCTGGTGCGCGCGGCCCAGGCCTGCCATGATTTCTCCCTCGCGTTCGGCGCTCCGTTCATCTCCGGCAAGGACAGCCTGTTTAATGAATACGAGGTCGAAGGGGAGACTATCTGCATACCGCATACCCTCCTCGTTTCAGCCGTGGCGGTGATGGACGATGTAACCAAAGCGGTTTCCATGGATTCCAAACAGGCTGGGGATTTGATTTACATCATAGGAGCGACGTATAGAGAACTGGGGGGCTCCCACTATCTTGCCAATCATGGATTCATTGCTAACACGGTGCCAAAGGTGAATGGCATAAAAGCAAAGCGGTCAATGGATCAATTGAGCGTTGCATCACGAGCGGGGCTCATCAAGGCCTGTCATGATCTGAGTGAGGGGGGAATAGGGGTGGCGGCGGCAGAGATGGCCTTCGCCGGCGGTTTTGGAATGACGATCGAACTAATAAAGGTACCGCTGGGAGAACCGATAGAGCGCAACGATTTCATCCTTTTCGCTGAATCCAATTCCCGGTTTCTGGTGGAAATCGAGCCGGAGAATCGAGATTCCTTCGAGAAGACAATGGCCGGAACCGATTTCGCCTTAATCGGCAAAGTTTCCGAATCGAGAGTGTTAAGCATTCTTGGAATTGATGGTCGAGAAGTGATTTCCTCGGATATTGACGAACTCAAGGAGGCCTGGCAGAAGCCGCTGAGGTGGTGAGGTCAGGAGTCGGTTGTGAGTTATCAGTTTTCAGTTGTCGGTTGTCAGTTTCCTCTCCCTTGATGGGAGAGGTTAGGTGAGGGTGAAGTCAGGAGTCAGGAGAGAGGAGCCACAATAGAGAAATGCTTCTTTAATATGGCATTCCCGCGGAGGCGGGAATCCAGTGGGGGGGAGGGGAAATAGATTCCGGCTCAAAGGCCGGAATGACATACTTTTGGAAATGAGAAATGGCTAAACCAAAAACCTTAATTTTAAGAGCCCCCGGAACCAACTGTGACGAGGAAACGGCCTACGCCTTCCAACTGGCCGGGGCCGAAACCGAACTGGTGCATACTAATGAACTGGTTTGCGGACGGAAATCGCTTTCCGATTTTCAGATATTGTGTATTCCCGGTGGATTTACCTACGGTGATGATATTTCAGCCGGAAGGATTCTGGCAAACGAAATCCGTTTGAAAATCGGCGAGAAGGTGCGGGAATTTGTATCCAGGGGCAACCTGGCACTGGGTATCTGTAATGGCCTGCAGGTGATGGTCAAGGCCGGAATACTGCCCCCGAGAATTGAAGGGAACACCCAGGCGCTTACCCTGGCTCCCAACGATTCGGGGAAGTTCGAATGCCGTTGGAGCTACCTGCGTGCCAATGAGTCCAGTCCCTGCGTCTTCACCCGGGATCTGGAGATAATCTATTTACCGGTGGCCCACGGTGAAGGGAAGCTGGTGGCACTTCCCGAAGTGTGGCAACATGCCAGCATAGCATTACAGTATTGTGATCGAACGGGAAACACCGATGCCGGCTATACGCACAATCCCAATGGATCGGAGCAAAACATCGCCGGTATCTGCGATGAATCGGGGCGCATTTTTGCCCTCATGCCTCACCCGGAACGTCACGTGCTCGGAACTCAGCATCCGCGATGGACAAGGGAAGGCCTGAAGCAATCGGGAGACGGCCTCCAAATATTCGTCAATGCGGTTAAATGGGTAAAGCAGACATAAAATAGCTTACGGACAGGTGCTATGTGTGGCGGTGTATGCCGACGAAGTTAATGTCCTGACCGCAGCGGCTTAAGCGACTCTGCTATTTATCATGACCGGCGAATAAGGTCGAGTCCGGGCATCATACCGGCTCAGGGCATTTTTACGGTTTTCATCAGCCGATCCACTTCCCAGAAAGCCCGCAGGGAAACGATCTTTCCCTCTTTGTTCACCTTGTAGACGAAAACACCTTCACATTTGGCGGTGCTTCCATTGGGAAAGGTCAGGTGTATGGTCCCCACATTAGCTACTTCGCTGGCACAGGCGAACGAATCGGAAATATCGAATTTGACCGTGTTGGGGGCAATGGCATTATCCCAGAAAGCCGAGATGGCCTCTTTTCCTCGTTGTCCTTTACCTTCCGCATCATAAGGACCGGGGCCGACAGGGTCCTCAACAATAGCATCGTCTGCGTACAGCGCCAGCCATTCTTCCTTGTTCTTGTTCTCAGCCGCACGCATCGAACCTTTTGCGGCGGCTCGGGCAGGGTGTTCTTCCTTCATCGGCAAGCTCCTTTCCATTTGTAGCAATCACAGGAAGTTTACCAGTAAATACGATTGTTGACAATCACGATGAAAGCGGAGTATACTTCACTGCAATTAAAGTCTTCAGGAGGATGGAATGTTTTGTAAGAAATGCGGAATGGAGAATACCGAGGGCGCTGCCTTTTGCAAGGGCTGCGGTGCTAAACTGGGGGGCGCGACTGCTACGGTAGCCGGCTTGACTCGGCGTGATCCGATAATGGTGCTGGTTTTCTCCGTTGTAACGTTCGGGATATATGGCATATACTGGATGGTGAAGACTTCCTGGGAACTGAACGAGGCGGGCGCTGATATTCCCACTGCATGGCTGATCCTTATCCCCTTCATTAGTATCTGGTGGATGTGGAAGGTTTCGGAAGGAATCGAACTCGTCACACAGAAGGAAATGACTGCGGTAATGGCCTTTATTCTGCTTTATTTGCTGGGAATGATCGGCGGGGCAATCATTCAAAATACACTGAACAATTTCGCTGAGTAGAAAAATCTATTGTTCAGACTTGCTGAGGCAGGATTTGCTCCATCGCTGCAACCCGCAGCCTGCGCAGTGTTCAAACCTGCAATCGAGTGTAATTTCACCTTTGAAGGCGCTTTGGAATTCACGCTTGAGAAACTCCGCACTTACGCCGGTAGAAATATGCCCCCAGGGCAATGGTTCATCCGGTGACCGCTCGCGGACGTATTCTGCTGGATCGATTCCGCACTCCTGGAAGGACTGCATCCACTTACCGAAATCGAAGCGGTCCGTCCAGGCATCGAAGCAGCACCCCAGTTGCCAGGCGTGATAGATTACCTGGCCGAGTCGACGGTCGCCCCGCGACATGACACTCTCCAGCAAGCTGATATTTGGATCGTGCCAGGATATCTGCGATCCCGTCTTGCGAATCCCCCACTTGAGTATTTCCTGCCGCTCGCCAAGTTTCTCCCTGTCGATCAATCCCACCCACTGGAACGGTGTGTGTGGCTTGGGAATGAACGTGGAGATATTGACACGGACATTGGGTTTCTTACCATCCGGCCCCCTCAACATTCGCACCAATCGGACGAGGTCGACGATCCCCTTCACATCTTCATTCGATTCCGTTGGCAGACCGATCATGAAATATAGCTTGAAGTTGCGCCAACCCTGATGCAAAGCCGTCTCTACGGCACCAAGCAGGTCATCCTGGGAGACGTTTTTATTGATCACACGCCGCAACCGCTCCGTTCCAGCTTCAGGAGCAAAAGTCAGGCTCGTTTTCCGCTGTCCGTGAATCATACGTGCCAGTTCTACTGAAAAAGCATCCGGGCGAAGGCTGGGTAAGGAGATATTCAAATGCGCCCCGCGGTACCTTTCCGCGAGAGCGGCAATCAGTTCCTTAATGGCCGAATAATCACTGGTGGAAAGCGAGAGCAGGGATATTTCGTCGTATCCACAACGATCGATGATGGCGTCGACCGCATCGATCACCTCTTCTACCGACCGCTCTCTCACCGGACGATATATGAAGCTGGCCTGGCAGAACCGGCAGCCCCGCGTGCAGCCCCTCTGGATTTCCACCGCGCCGCGATCGTGGGTTACTTCGACATACGGTACAATCAGACTGGTTACCGGTGATGGGAGCTTGGAGACGATCCTCCTTTCAATGGCAGCAGGCACCTCAGGGGTTTCAGGCACCATGCACGAAAAACGATTGCCGGCCTCGTATTCAACCCGGTACATCGACGGCACATAGATGCCCGGGATTTTTACCAATTCTCTCAGTAACACATTCTTCCGATTTATACCGCCTTCTTTCCACTCAGCGAAAGCATGAATCAACTCCAGCACGACCTCTTCCCCTTCACCCAAAACGAAGACATCGATAAAATCCGACATCGGTTCAGGATTGAGCGCACAACTGCCTCCGGCGATGATCAACGGATGTGAGTCGTCCCGATCGACGGTAAACAGGGGAATCCCGGCAAGGTCCAGCATCTGCAGGACATTGGTATAGGTCAATTCGTAGTTAAGTGAGAAACCAATAATATCGAAATCGGCGAGAGGTCGGCTTGATTCGAGACTGAAAAGCGGCAGGTTCCGCTGCCGCATCTGATCCGTCATGTCTAATGCGGGGGCGAACACACGTTCGGCCAGGATAGATTCCTGGCGGTTCAGCAAATCATAGAGAATAGCCATGCCCATGTTGGACATCCCGATTTCATAGGCATCCGGATAGGCCAGCGCCATGCGCACCGGGATAGCATCCCAGTCCTTTTGGATAGAGTTCCACTCGCCTCCCGTGTATTGTGCCGGTCGTGTTATATGGGGTAATACGGGGTCCAGTTCTAACATGATAATTTCCACAAGAGACCGGAATATTATATCTTTCGAAAGCACAATAGTGCAAATTCAACTGGAAACGAACCTTGCCAATTCAGCCTGAGGACGTTAGAATTTAGTGGTGAGAATTTTCCGAAGAACGGGGTAAATAGTCATGGGGAAAAAACAATATCAATCCAAGAGCAGATACGGACGAAAACCGTCACCGGGGAAGAAGAAACACGCTCAGAGAGCAGCTGTTCCCGATGAAGCCGGTGCACCGTCAGAGGAAGTGGCGGCAGAAACCCGTACCGAACCGGCAGTACCTCCGGTGGCCCGAGTGCCGCGAGCCGTATCACATCCGTCTTCTCATCCCTATGTAAAATCCGACCTTATCCGCACATTGATAGTCGCGGGCATTGCCTTCATCATTCTGATCATACTGTATTTTGTCCTTTGAGCAATTACTAACCTTGCTCCATTCAACCATGCCTTCGGTTACTATCGACCTGGTTCCTTTTTAACACAGGTTTCATTAAATGCTAACTTTCTGTTAACCTCGGTTTGCTACTATATTACCCAACAAGTCCTGTTATCGGCTGCTTCGGTACGACCAATTAAACGGCAAGTATCCTATCCTTAAAGTGAGCATATACCTTGACGGTGAGCGTCTCTATATTGAGCATCATCGATTCAAAGGAGGTTCCCAATGAGACGAATCAGACACTGGCCAGTCTGGATAGCGGTTATACTGATAGTCGTGGCAACGATCCCTG
>CAZDMY010000095.1:0-8670 GCA_964506405.1 uncultured Dehalococcoidia bacterium
ATCGGTCCCGACATTTTGAGGTGTAATAAAAAAGACCTGGTTACCACCCGCCGGGATGTTCGCTCCGGCCAGCGATTCGGTCCACTGTGCCAGTTGATTGCCGGCACATCCAGTGTTATCGTACAGTGTGAATCGTACGGGGATATCAGTCGTCATATCCAGCCCGCAACCGGTATTAGCAATGGCGAGCGAACCGGATACAGTTGCCTGGCCGTCATCGAAACAGGTGACCGCCAGCGTGTCCCCGGTGACTTCGATATCAGGAATGTCAACGTTCTTATTGTCAGCGCAGTAGGTATTATCGGTGCCGTCGCATTCGCAAATGACGTCATTGTAATCAGCTTCAATCCGTATGGAAAACTGACAATTGGTCGAGTCATCACACATATTGGCAGCGATGGTTTCATTGGAAACGGCAAATACCTGATTGCCGCCCCCGGATGTGATATTGACCCCGGTCAAGTTCTCAGTCCACTGTTGCACAACATTGCCGGCACACCCTGTATTGTCATAGACGGTGAACCGCACGGGTATGTCGGAGTTCAAGTTTGCGCCGCAACCATTGTTGACAAGGGTTACATTTCCAGAAACAGTAACCTGTCCGTCAACCGAGCAGGTGATGCCGAGGGTATCAGACTGCACTTCGATATCCGGAACATCCATAGTGAAGGCTGCGGAGTTGATAACGTTGTCTGTGTCGTCACATTCGCAAATAGCAGTACCCGGGTCGACAGAAGCAGTGAATATGCAGGTACACGCCGCACAATCAGGGGTGTAATTAAAAACGACATTCTGGTTACTTCCGGCTGTCAGGTTGACAGTCTGATCAACAAAATTGATTCCACAGTCTGATGCCAGCCGAACCACCGCATTATTGGCATCCCCGCATCCGTCGTTGCCGACATTCACCGTCACCGACCCCTGGAGATTGCCATCGGCGATACAACTGACGGCAGGAAGGATGCTGTTAATCTGCAGGTTGGGGATACTGATGGTTTTGTTGCTGCATCGCGTATTATCGGTGCCATCGCTTTCACAAATGGAATTGTTGTAATCGGCTTCCATTCTAATCGAAAGCTGACAACCCGTAGAATTGGTACACAGGTCCGAAACGACTGTTTCCGGCGTGATACCGAATACCTGGCTGCCACCGCCAGCAGCAATGTTAACACCAACTAATACTTCGGTCCATTGGGCTACCTGGTTTCCGGCACAAACCGTGTTATCGTACAAAGTGAATCGGACCGGGATATCGATATTCAGGTTCGATCCACAACCGTTGTTGGCCAGTGTCACATTACCCGACACTGTCACCTCACCGTCATCCAAACAGGAAATAGTCAGGGTATCGCCGGCAACTTCTATATCCGGGATATCGATGTTTATGTTGTCCGCACAATAGGTGTTATCGGTCCCGTCACATTCGCAGATGGAATCGTTGTAGTCTGCTTCCACCCGGATGGAAACCTGGCAGCCGGTGGAATGGGTCACCATGTCGGTACCGACATTCTGGGGAGTAATAGCGAAAACCTGATTACCGCCACCGGCAGCAATATTGACACCGGCGAATGTCTGCGTCCATTGGGCGATCTGATTGCCGGCACAGCCGGTATTGTCATACAGGGTAAAGCGCATGGGGATATTAGAATTGAGGTTTGATCCGCAACCGTTATTGACAAGAGTGAGAGAACCGGAAACCGTCACCTGCCCGTCATCAAGACAGGCAATGGTCAGCGTATCACTGGCAACTTCGATATCCGGTATATCGACAGGTATGTTATCGGCACAATAGGTATTGTTGGTTCCATCACATTCGCAAATCGAATCGTTATAATCGGCCTCAATAAAAATAGACGCCTGACATCCGGTGGAATCGGTGCACATGTTGCTGGTAACAACCTGGTCGGAGATCGCAAATGCCTGAGTGCCGCCTGCCAGGATGTTCACAGCGGTAAAGGTGCCCGTCCACTGTGCCACCACACCCCCTCCGCAACCCGTGTTGTCATATAGGGTGAAGCGCATGGGGATATCCGACGTAATGGCGGTGTTACATCCGTTGTTACCTAAAGTAACTGCACCGGTTACGGTGGCCTGCCCGTCGTCGCTGCAGACGATGGCCAGGGTATCTGAATCAACTACCAGGTCAGGAGAGGGCACAGTATAGGTCGTTGGGCCGCCGGTATTATCAGACTCGTTACATTCGCAGATATCATTATTCAGATCCACGGTAGCATTGAACACATAGGGAGCGCCACAGGGCTGGCAATCGGGAACCCAGGTTGCAGTATTGATGATGACATCGGCAAATCCGCCGGCCGGGATGACCGGGTTGTATGTACCCGTACCGGTCCACCCCGCACCATCAGCAACCTCTACTGTAAACGGATCGGTAGTCGCCCCATCCCCGTTGTTCGTGACACGGACGGTGATCGTTCCGGTGAAATTGCCGTCACTATTACAGGTTACATTCGGAGTAATGCTGGTCACCACCAGATTGGGCATCTGCATGACCACCGGCGCGGCATCAGCAGTGACACTGTTGGTACAATCATATCCGGTGGTATTGGGATCATCATCCACCGCATCACCAGCAACGCCACAGGCCCATAGGGCACTCACGTTATTCTCCCTGAGTGCCGCCGTGCAGTCGTTCTGATTCGGGAGCCCATCCGGATTCAGTGTCGCTTCGAAAGTAAAGGTGGCCGAAGCACCGGGCCCCAGATTGTTAAATTCCCAGCCCACGACCTGAGGATCGCCGCCAATGAGGGCCGGTGTGACTGGGCCAGGGTGGGTTTCAGTGAAATTGCCGGCATAATCCAGCCAGTCGCCCAGGGTATCCACGACACGGACCACTTCTGCGTTACCAGTGCCGTTATTGATCACCTGAATAGTGAATTCAACATTTTCCCCGCAATCCACCTGCGCCAGATCGGGCGTTTTGGTTATAACCAGCTCAGGATAAAGTGAAGGGAGATTGAAGTTGCTGGTGGTTTCATACTGGATATCCCCACAGCAATCGTAGTACCAAAGGCCGAAGCCGACATCCTGAGTAGAGTAACAAAGGGTTTGAACATCAAACCTGAGCACGATGGTATCGTTGCCACCATCGGCCTGGAGCGTATCGTACAGGTCATTGGCTTTGTCATTGATATCGTAATAGGTAATCACCTGACCGGCGATGGCAGGATCGCCAATCGCGCCGATAGCTGCCGTGGCCGAAGCCTGGTCGGTTCCAATACCGGATTCCGAAGTACCGGCATTATAAGTGATTCCCGAAGGCAGGGTGATGGCCAGGTCGATATCGCTGGCGTCGGTCGGGCCGGTATTCTCGATCACCACGGTGATCTGGGTACTATCCAGGCAGGCATCGATGGAAAGCGGTGACATGGCGATATCTAGATAAGCGAGGCCAGGCTGCCGGGTCGGCGTGTCGGTAACCGACACGGAAGTACCGGTAAGACAAAGGGTATCATCCGGTGCATCGACACCGGGCTTGGTAGCGGAACTACCATCCGCTGCACCGCAGCCCCAGTAGGCATTTACCGTATTATCCAGGTCGTTACCGCAGGGTGCGGAATCGGTAGTGGCTGTAAGAGTAAGGGTCACGGTATCTCCAGGGCCGACGTTTTGCAACTCCCAGGTGACGAGTTGACCGACATTAGTTCCATTATCGGAGGTATAGGGTGGATCGCCTACCGAAGAAGTGTAGCTATAGAAATCGCCCAGAGTATCCTCCACCCAGATGATCGGGATGATGTAGAGGCTGTTATTGGACACTTCGATCGTCCAGGTGACCGTATCGCCGCAATCCAGTATGGTTTTATCAGCGGTCTTGGTGATGGTGATTTCAGGTTCGTTGAATGCCGCGGAAAAGACGCTTTGGCTGGTATTGAATACATCGGCGCATGGGTTTTCATACTGAGTGTCACAGGTTACATCGCCGCCGGCGAAGGGACAATCGGAGATCATCCCGAATTCTATCTCTATGGTATCCCCCGGATCGGTACTGGCCAGCACAGGGATCTCGGTGCTGGTCCATACTAAGGGAGAGGTGGTGGGATTAGGATCACAAGCTACATTAGGTCCGTTCCATCCGCCACCGTTCAAGCGCCAGCGGGTGCTGCCGGAAACATACAGCAGGCCGGGCGGCAGGGTTTCGGTTATCTGCAGATTGTAACAGCTTACCTGGCCGGCGTTTCTGAGTGTGATAAAGCCATCGGGACTGGAACAGGCGTCCACACCACCACCCGGGGTGATAACGTTGGTGTTGATCAGGTTCGGAGCAGGGATACTGACGATGGAGCTGTCACTAACCGGAATCTGGCAATCGACGCCGATACACCCCCAGCTAGTGGTGACATCATTGGTCAGGTTAATACAATCGACCTGCCGGGCGATAAAAGTGATTTGCCGTCGCTCGCCCGGTGCCATCTCGGCAATCTCTACCGAAGCGCCGTTGATGGCTGCTCCGTTGTGATCCAGCGAATCGTTGATAGTCACCCCGGTCATATCATCGACCACGATGGGATTCAAGCCATGTTCGTAAAGCAACCCGCTGCCCAGGACATCATCGACCCACACGTTGTAAGCGATCCCCGCCCCACGGTTGGTCACGTAGATCTCCCATTGCACCATATCGGTGGAAGCATAGTAGGTTTCCGGGGTTTTTTCGATCAAAAGATCGCCCTTGAGCAGGAGCGAGGGGGTATCAATGCCTGAAACTGAACACATTTTGTCCGGAGTTGCGTCATCATTG
This sequence comes from uncultured Dehalococcoidia bacterium, assembly GCA_964506405.1. GTDB lineage: Bacteria > Chloroflexota > Dehalococcoidia > SZUA-161 > SpSt-899 > JBGLNL01. The sequence goes on from CAZDMY010000095.1 coordinate 4,757, forward strand.
CAGTTATCATCAAAATAGGCCGTGGCTACCAGGTCTCCACCACCGGAGCAGCGTTTCTGTACTTCGAGTTGAATCGTGGCGGACTGGCTTCCTCCCGCAAAGGCATCACCGTAGGTCCAGATATAATTACCACTACCATTGATAACCGGGGTGCAGGAAACCGGTGCAACGCCTCCACAAATAGTCGCTGCCGGATTGACCACGTAGTAGTTGAGACCCGAAAGATCCAGGATGACATCTTTGGGATCGGCAACAGACGAGGCTTGGGTCAGGGTGATGTCGATGGTCTGTGTCTGGCAGGTGTTCATGATCTGCCCCAATCCGGTGATGGAAACGGACATGGCCGGTGGATCGACCGAGACGACGGTCGTTTCATGGATTTCCCCATCCGGCAGGCAGGCCGAGCCGGTGGACAGATTCATATCCAGGGTGGACCATGAATAGAATGTTGTGCCGTTACAGGCACCGACCGTATTTTCGGTTATGGTCAGTTCATAAGTGATCGTCAGGGTTCGATTCCGAATATTTCCACTGCAACCACTGAAATCAATGATCAGATTCCCACCAACTCCACCTGTAGTATCGGTTAAGCCGGCAGTAGCACAGGCGGTGATATCCCCGACACCGCTCAATGTGACTGCCAGCGAACCGGGGACATATCCCTGTTCGCTATCCGCATCCTCTGTGAATACCAGTTGAGAAATATCCACAGTATCCAGAACAGCGTTATCAGCGAAGATGTAGGTGTTGGTGTATTGAATGTTATCGCACCGGATACCGGTTGCGGGCACCGCTGTTTTTTCGGAATCCACCAGTTCTTCGCACTCGATAGCCGTCGTTTCGGCAGCAGAAGCATTCAAGGGGCAGCCGCAGCAATCGGTTCCGCTCGCCGTAATACTGTTGGTAAAGGTGGTATAGCAGTAGGTCTCGCAATCATTGATCGAGGGTGACTGGAAGGTCACCGACGTATTAATCGAAGCAGGCGGGGTGTAAATCCATGTAATGGTGCCACCGGTCCCGCCACCACCGGGTACCCAGACTCCTCCCCCGGCATCGGTTACGGTGAAGCCGTTGGGGACGGTATCCACCACCGTGATATCACTGACGGTACCGGTACCGCAATTAATGGGGCCGGAGTATGACGAAGTCACGTTGTAAGTAACCGAGTCGCCTATCTGAATGGTTGCCCCTGCGCCTGCTTTGCTGACAGATACACTGGGACTGGCTGCCGGCGGATGAATGGTGCTTAGTTCCACCGGTGGGTAGAAATCCTGATCACATTCGTCTTTATAGAGTTTCTGCCACAGCAATTCCCCTGAAGGGAAGCTGCCGCACCAGTCGGTGAAGTGCAGATCGAAACTAAGGTCGTATGAGCTTCCGGGATTGAGGGGAGCAGCCAGTTCAAATCGTTTCTGCACGTTGTTATAGATGGCTCCCGGTGAGACATTCAAAACCGCCAGGCTGCCAAAATCCACAATCGTGTACACATCATAAGCGATACCATCCCCGATGTTGGTGATGGTAAACGAGACATTCTCCGCGTCGTCGCAATACGTGAAACTGATGTCCGGTGGAGTGAACTGCAGCAGCGGTGAGCGGACGATCCGCTGCACGGATGCCCGGGCGGTGCCGCCGTCTACGGCCGTATCAAAACAGGTATTCAAGGGGCTCGGATCGCAGCCAAAACGAACGTCGGCAGCGTTATCCAGATTGTCGCAGGCGATCACAGTCGCGGTAATGTCGATAGTCAGAATATCACCGGGGTCCATGGAGGCCAGCGCCGGGATCTCAGTAGAGGTCCAGGTAGTGGTTCCTCCAGCATTGATGCCAGCCGGAACGGAAGAAACATAGGCCAGCCCCGCTCCGAGAACATCGGTCACTTCCACGTTTTCGATCACCCCGAAACCGGTATTCTCGACCGTCAGTGTCCAGGTGACATTTCCGCCCAGTACCTGGGGGATGACATTGGGTGTCTTTTTGATAGTCACTGCTCCGGGATTGACCTGGATATTGAGCACACCGGTATCATCACATTCCGGGCTACCGCTGAGGTCGAAATCCACCAGTAGGTTGAGTGAGCCGGAGACCGCATCGCAGTTGGTTTCCAGATCGAAGGTGATATTCAGGGTTTCGCCGTTACTCAGCGTAGTGGCACCGCATAGGCTGTTAATATTCCAGGTCAGGTAAGGGGCAGCCGGGGCGGGGGCACAATTGCCTGAATATCCCCCGCTGATGGCCGGGTCTGCAGTGCAAAAGGCCGCACCGCCATTAATATCCAGACTGGCAGAACCGTTAACATAACTGAATCCGGTCAGGTTCTGCAGCCTGGCCACGATGACCAAATTGGTCATATCGCTGCCGGCGCTATTGGTCACGCTGATTGTATAGGTATTGACTTCGCACTGGTTAATAGTGCTGTTCCCGGCAATGCCGATAGCAACCCCCGGCACCGGATCGGCTCTTGTTTGACCCGGCGATTGCAGGAATATACCAGCCAGGGCAGCGGTGATAACCGAGAACACTATGCAAACGGAGATGATAACCCTTTTCACTTCGTCCTTCCTCCCGAAAATATTACTTTGGAATCAAAACGTACACTTGCCCAATGTTAACATAAATATCTAACAACGGTAAAAAATTTTAGTCAAAAGTATTACAAATCTATTACAAATTGGTCTCTACAATCAATTGCAGGTGAAGAGTGCCATTGAAAAAAGCCGGGTGGATTTGAGGCGGGGCTTTCAGGAAAGGTATTGTGGCACCGGAGGAAAAACCTGTCACCAACTACGATCTATCGATCGAAGGATGATGGCTTCACCAGATGCGGTTTCATCCAGAACACCAGGATGATGGCAATCAGGCACACGATTCCCGCGGCGAAGAAGAGGTCCTGGAAGATGCCCAGTGCCAGTGGGGGAAGGGCTTCTTCGATGTCCTTCGACGCGATATCACCGGCAGCCACATGGAAGTGCCCCATTCCGAGCGAGTTCATAAACGCCAGCCCAATGATCATTCCGGTCATTCTTGTGGCGGTCACGATCGCCGAGGCGATCCCCCAATCCCGCTCCGCCACAGAATTCAATACCGCCGTAGCAATTGGGGCGATGACCAGCCCGAAGCCAAATCCACCCAGGACGAGGTGAGCGGTCAACCAGGGGTCCGACATCTCCAGGGTCCATCGGCTCATCAGGAAGAAACTGGCACTGCTCATTACAAGGCCGGAAAAGGTAGGAATTCGATATCCAAAGCGGTGGCAGAGCAGTCCTCCGATCACCGCGCCAATGGGAATCATGAAAGTTAACCGGCCCAGCCTCAGGCCGACCCCAACATCGCTGAGCTCCACCGGCGGAGTGTAAGCCATCACGGGGACCACCACCAGAGCGATGATAAGGGCACCGCCGACAAGCAGGTGCGTTGCGTTGGCAGAGAAAAAGGTAACCTCACGGAACATGGACAGGTGGATCAGGGGCTTCTCAGCTTTTATCATCCGGCGGATGAACAGGTACAGGAATAAAGCTGAACCAACCAGGTATCCGGCAAGATATAGCTCGGCATTGGGGCGATGTAGTTGTTGAGAAAGCCCGAGGCTCATGAAGGCGAGCGCGAGCGCGATGTACAGACCGCTGAGGTAGTCGATGCGATAGCGTAACCCGGCTTTATTGCGGATCATGAAGTAGATCAGCAGAACCACGGCAGCGCCGATAATGACATCGATCCAGAATATCCAGCGCCAGCCCAGGAATTCAGTTACTGCCCCGCCGAACGTGGGGCCGATGGCAGCCCCCAGTTCGACCGAACCGCCGACGATACCAAAGGCAATGGGCCTTCCCTTTCCGGGGAACGTATCAGCCACGATGGCCATCGCTGCCGGCACCGTAGCGCCGCCACCGATTGCCTGCAGGACCCGGGCTGCG